>NZ_JBNPMC010000006.1:0-105025 GCF_050313795.1 Bariatricus sp. SGI.154 | reverse complement strand
TACTCTGTTATCTATCCAAAACGTTCCACACGCATCTCCGCCAGAATCCTCCACTAAAGAAACTCCCGAGTACACGGAACTGTCAGGTGCAAGGGCAGGGAAGTTGTGGGCTGCCCTTGCACCGTACACTTCCGATAATCAATTTTCTCCCCTAAATTCGATTTTATTGAAAGCTTTTTCCAAATGTAAAGTGCGTATCCCAGGGAAACTATCGTAATGACAAAACATACGGTAAACTGATATGCTATTGTAATTCCTGCTTCATTTGAAAATGCAGCCAATGCGTTAAAAATGCCGTGGAACAGACAGCAGGGTAGGATATGCCCTGTTTTCACTATAAATACCGATAGCATAAGACCAATGGCAATAGCATAGATCAGTTGCAGCATTGTGTGCAACAACTCAGCCCCATTTATAAGATTGACAATATGGCCTAAGCCAAAGGTAAGACTGGAAACGATAATCGCCAGCTTAACTGAGCGTTGCTGCAAAGCATGAAGTAAATTTCCTCGGAACAGGATTTCCTCAACAAACCCGATACAAAGCATGGCCACTATGTAAAGTATGGTTGCGCGTGGTTCAAAGCGTATTACAATACCGTGCCATAGGTTCATCGTACATAGAATTGCCATGGGAAGTAAAAACAGTAACTTCCCATAGGGCAGTGGCGTGGTTGATCGAAAACCGCATGTTTCAAGAACTTTGTTACGCGCCATGCTCCAAAGTAGGTAAATCAGAATCAAAGCCACAGGAATAATCCTATAATTCTCATAAGATCCATCCGCATTGATGTTTTCAAATACGCTCATCACAATCACATAAACGATGATTTGACAAAGCACTATCCGCAACTTACTTTTTGACTTTTTCATATCATGCACAATCCGCACCTCCTGTAGTTAGTAATGAACAACGCAGCACCGGATTGTTCTCACAATCAGCACTCTGTAAAAGGCCACAGACTTTCCTACATTGCTCAATCCGCTTGCCGTTATCGCCTTGCTCCTTGTCATAAGAAAATTGCATTAACATATCGCAGGGGAAGTCCCCGCATTGTCCGCAATGTTCATATTCCTTTGCCTCGCAGCATGACTTTAGGGGGCAAGCCTCTCCCTAAAGCGGATCTGCATGACCGCTGGCAAACAGCACCCAGTCCAGGAAGATACAATCGTACCAATCTACCAGTAGCCAGATCCCGTAGCTGGCAAAGAACGCTGTTTTGAAGTTGTCCGCTCCGGCCAGCAGCACCAATACCACAAATACCACCAGTGCTAGAACAGAGCAGCGCACTTTTTTATCAATACGGTCTCGCTAAACGACTGCGTGGGGATTCGCTCATGGGTTTCAAAATATTTTTCCTGAATGTCCTTCGGATAATCGTGAATCCAACAAACAGGATTCCGGCATAACGGAACCATAATCGCACAGGTGAACAGGATAATAGCCATAAGGCATTCCAATCCGTAAATTGTCCAACTCATATTTCCTCCTCCATCGCAAACTGAAATTATTCAATATTCATGTTCGTTAAAATTTTCTGGTAAAAAGTCACACTGACTATCTGGAATACCCAGTGATTTTGCATATGCTATCATTTCATCCCACTTCTGCTTTTCCACTGCGCAAGATGTATCTATTCACTTGTTTGCGATATTCGCACTCACTGCATAATATCCCACATCTCGACTCAACCATAATGATTCCTCCTAATTTTTTTTAATTGGCAGACTATTTAGTCTTTTTTTTAATACCGAATATCACCATCCCAATCCAGTAAGCCATTTGTTCACTTTTTCTTCTCTGTATTTTCCTTCCGATATGCCTACAAGAGATAATTTACCCTTGATACTGCCATCCAGAAGATATAAGATTCTGTCACATTTTGCAGCGACCTTGCTGTCATGGGTTACTATGAGAATGGTAGTGCTTTCCCGATTCAGGCGGGTAAATTCCCTCATAACCTCCTGCGCCGCATTTTGGTTAAGCGCACCGGTTGGTTCATCAGCAAATAAGATTTTCGGCTGATTTATCATGCTCCGGCAGATGCAGGCTCTCTGAAGCTGACCACCGGATACCTCAGTGATTTTCCGCTGTGCCAGTTCTTCAATTTCCATTTTCCGCATCAGCATCCGCGCCCTATGTTCAATCTCTTTGCCGGAAGATTTTCCCTTTTTCATGCGGCAGGCGGGCAGCATGATATTGTCTATCAGATTCAGATTTTTCAACATATTCATTTGTTGAAAGACAAACCCCATCTGTTCAAGCCGCAGCCTTGCCCGCTCATCCTCCGATAAGGCGCAGATTTCCATACCGTCCATCCATACTTCTCCGGAATCTGCACGGTCCATACCAGACACTTGATAGAGTAAGGTAGACTTTCCGGAGCCGGATGGCCCCATGACAGCCACCATTTCTCCAGCGTTCACCGCAAAACTGATTTTTTTCAAAATTCCTTCTTTACAAAGGTTTTTAACAACCAACAACTCTGACATAATCCTTCACTCCTTTCCCATACAGCACTCGTATGCCCTGATGTTTTTGATTTCTGACAGTCCAAGCAGAATTGCACAAAATACGGTTATGACTACAATAACTGGAATCCAACCAAATACTGTTTTATAATCAATTAGGAAGTGAAAGCCTGTTGCACCAAGTGTCTTTAACAGCAATCCTGCCAGTTTCTCACCCAACAAATTACCAGATAAAATCCCTGTCAGAATGCCTGCCAGAAGCACCGGCAGATAACCAAGCAGATATAGTTCTTTGATATCCTTTCCGGTAAAACCAATCGCCTTTCGCAGTGAAATATCACAGCGGTCATTTGCCACAAGCAGACGGGTAAATAAGATCACAACAACAAATATGACGAAAGCCGCTGCTATAATCGCCACCCACGCCGCTATGTGGATCTCACGAATTGTCTGTCCATAGGTATCGGCTACATATTCCTGAATATCTACCGCCTTCACACTGATGCCGCTGTCAGACAAGATATCCGCATAATCAGATAACCATTGATCCTTTACAGCACCATCCTTTAGGGAAACATAAAAGATGCTCCACATAAGAGGCCCTTCACCATGAAGATATGCGGCTTTCGCTGTCTTTCCTCCGTTTGTGATGTCCGAATAGATACCGCAGACGATATATTCCTGTACGGCTCCCTCAATCGAAAGGTGAAGCCGGTCTCCCACACACAGCCCCAATTCATCGGCACACAAGTAAGAAAGTGCAATCTCGTTTTTCTCTTTTGGTGATTCTCCCTCTGCATAGGTTACAGGGAAAGTAGTGTGGTTGCCTTGCTCCACCTGTAAGTTGGTATAAGTGCCGTCCGACAGAACTACACGGCAGGAGTTTGTCTGCAATGTAACAGCGCGTTCTATCTGTTTATCCTCTGACAGTAGCTTCGTGACCTGTTCTGTCTTGCCTGCAATATCATCTGTCTGACGAATATCCAGACGGATTTCCCCATTACCGATTCCCATATATGTGACAAATTGCGGAGAGGAAATCGTGCTTAACAGGTTCTGCGGCAAAATCATCATAAATATCCCTAACCCGATAATCAGCACAACAATCAAATGCTGTGGGGAGAGAAGATGTTTCTTTTCGTTTTTTTGTCCCCAATGTTGTCCGGTCAGCGCCTCTACCGCTGATAATTTTTCTGTTCGCCTTAGTGTCTTTCCAACGGAAAAGAGCAGAATACCTTCCGTTAATACCACACCTGCGAAAGCCGTTAAAAATTCAAGCAATCCATTTTCAGAGGCCCCATATAATTCTTGTATTTGTGCCGATATGGTTCCCTTCGCCACAAGTGCAAGAAGAAATCCGGTCACAGCTCCCAATCCGGACAGTGCCAGAAATTTCTGATTATAGAACTGCCGGATGTCACCTTTAGATATTCCAATCGCTTTCAGCATTCCGATTTCTTTTCGTTCTGCCTCTAACTGCGTCAGCAGCGTAAATCGGATACAGAGCATAGAGATCAATAACAGCACAATGCTCACCAGAAGAATCACCAATATCATCAGTCCGTCCGAAAGTGCATTCATCATGCGGATCAGAGGTTTTGTAATGGCGGGCCCATTGGACGGCAATCCGGCATCCGTATATTTTGTAGCAAATGCGTTTACGTCTGTTCCTTCCTTCAACAGAAATTCAATCAGATATTCCTCACTTCCAGCCTCTTTCAGTTTGTCATAGTCGGACTCACTTATCAGAAAGCGCTTGGAGGATGCCATCATGGAATTCATTTGGGAGTCTCTGAGAAATCCGGCAAGAATGAAAGAGTTTGCACCAATCTGCACGGTTTCCCCAACAGTAAGGTCATACTCCTGCCGATAGCAGACCGGAACATAAATTTCGCCATCCGATAATCGGATCATTTTATTTTCCAAATCCAGAAGATAGTCGAAACTTCCGCTTTGTACGCAGACACCGTTATCCTGAGTGCTGTCTGTCAGAGAATGTCCATTTAGTGTTATGGAACTGTTCTCCAGATTCAAAAAGTTCAAAACCTGATAATCCCGTACTTGTTCATTTTCTTCGGCAAACCGAAGAAGCTCCGTTTCTGAAATCTCTCCGGCGTGCATCTGTAAAAAATCCGGTGTCTGAGCCTTTTCCATTAACGTATCCACCGAACCCAACAGACTGACAAAGAGAAAGCAGGTCAATGCAAACATAAATGCGCTGATCGCCATGAAAAGCCATGTTGTGACAGCCATCAGGCGGTTGCCTTTTATATCACTCCATATAATCCTTTTTCTCATAATTCACTCCCTTTATCAGCATTTGTTATTCCATGCTCCAGTTCACGCACTGCTTTTATGGGATAAACCACTAATGCCAAAATACCAAGCAGTACCCCCGATACCATAATGACTGCGGCAGCGCCCCGGCCAACGCCAACCTGAAACTGTTCCCCAATCCCGTCAGTTAAGACACCAGCAACACCATAAGCTACCACATAACCAATCTGCGACAAGAATCCAATGAATCCCCATGCTCTGCCCTGTAATTCATCCGTAATGTTTGTCCTTACAAGAAAATCCAGACAATTATTCGCAAAAGGAAGCATGGCAAAGAATAGAAATCCCGCTGCACAAATCAGATAGATATTTTCCTTCAGCCCAAAAATAATCATAGCGATACCCGCTATGGTGAGGGATGCAGATAAGACCTTCAAGTAGCCTTTTTTGATCCCCCTGGCTCCTAAAAACAAACCGGAAACCAGCATTCCGCTGGCACAGATTGTTTCCCCAATTCCCAATGTAGCGCTATCCGCAAAATCCAGGATCATCGGCTCCGCCAGAATTTGAAAGGCTCCCATAAAGCAGGTCATAACAGAAGAAAGCAATATTAAAAGGAAAACCCCTCTTTTTTCCGTAACAGCCTGCCATCCCATTCGCAGGGCAGCAAAAAATGGTTCTTTATTTTCTGCTGTTTTTGCTGCCAGACCGTTCCTGACTACTCCGGTACAAATCACTGTCAGGAAAAACGTACAGATATCAAGAACTAAAAGCAGCCGGATGTCCGATACTGTCAACAGGGCACCGGCAAGGACAGGGGAAATCAGATATCTGGCGCTTCCTGCAAGACTGACCATTCCGCTGGCTCTGGAATATTCCTCTGCATCCAAGAGATCTGTTACTGTGGCACGATAAGAAGGCTCCAGCAGGGAGGAAAAGACCGAGCTGATTGTCACGCCGATACAGATTTCCGTAAGGCTGGCTCCACCGTTTAACATGCAAAACAGAATATATAGAATACCAACCGCAGAACATCCATCCCCAAACATCATGAGCAGCCTTCTGTCATAGCGGTCTGCCAGAACACCCGCCGGAACACTCAAAACCAGTGTCGGCATAAAAGCCAGGAGGGTAACAAGGGTCATACTCGCTGCACTCCCGGTCTGCTGAAATACATACACGCCCAGACCAAAGCTGGTCAAACCTCCGCCGATAGAGGACACCAATTCTCCTACCCATAATAAAAGAAACCGATTAAAATTGCGTTTGCTGTTCATACTATTTTCCTTTCTTTTAGACCGACTGTCTATCGGTAAGTATATAAAATATAAGAGAAAGCATGATATACAGGCTTTCTCTTATTGTATATCGTCTTTTGCCTTAATTTTCACCGCTTCCCAATCTGCTTCTGCGAAAAATTCCCATGATTGCTTCCTGCAGACTGCCTTCCTTCATTCCCATGAGCCGCTCCACATTGTAGATAAAACCGGCAATTTTCTTTTCCCTTTGCTCCGGACTTATCCCCTCTATATTCAATTCATCGAAAGCAGTATTAGCATAAAGCATCGTCATCTCCACCACCGATTCCGGATACTGTGTATGACAGATTCCCTGTTCTATGCCTTCCTCCACCAGTCGTGTAAAAATCGGATTAATCCCTGCTAATAATGTTACTTGCATCTTCTGATGCATCAGCGCATTTTGTGGACGGTGTACCTGCTCCATGACTTCATATCCAATCTTCGACTCCACATTCAAAGCCATAATCGCTTTTGTAAAGCGTTCAAGCACTGGCAGTTCTTGGTTCTGTGCAATCTCTTGCGCATCCTGCATCAGACGATTTGTCATCCGCTCAATTACACCATCCAGAATTTCTTCCTTAGATTTGAAATGATAGTAAAGAGTTCCTCTGGCAATTCCTACCGCATCCAATATGTCCCCTGTGCTGGTATTATCAAAGCCTTTCGTAGCAAACAGTTTTTCTGCCGCATCCAGAATTTCTTGTTTCCTTTCTTCTGCTTCCTTAACTACCCGCATATCTCATCTTCCTTACTTTGCTATAAAGTTTATAGACCGACTATCTGTCGATTGCAAGTATACACGAAAAACATTTTATTGTCAATTCATATTTAGAATCGCATATTGCAAATACTCTAAAACCGTTCACCTCTATACTTCTGCAGTCACTTTTCGTTTAATAAAATCATAAGCAAAAACTACTGCCTCACAAGTTAATTGCTCACATAAATGCAGAGGATCATTCTGTGTAAAATCATTTGGGCGTAAATTGTAGCATCTTAGTGTCTGGCTCTAATTCGTTTTTATATTACCCTATCTTTTGACTCAATGCAAGCGGGTCTGTAATGCCTAAAAACAAATATAAGTATCTTTTTTAACTTTTCACGTTCTCCACGACATTTTCCGATACTCTGCGGGCATTAATCCCGTACTCTCACGATGTAATGTCGCAAGACGGCTGGTGATGGAGTATCCGGCACTCTCCGCGATCTGTCCAATGGTTAAATCGACCCCCAAGTACAGTATTGGCACATGAATCGCTAATTCTACAATACATTTTCTTATGCGAAAAGGTACAAGGGGGTTCAAATTTATTGGAGAGGAGTTCATCACTTGAACCCTCTTATTTTCTTCATCATACTTGTGAAAAGAGAGGAAATTTATGGACAAAAGACAAAATCAACTCCAAGAAAAATCAAAAGACAACAATCATTTCTTAAGCAAACTGAAGGGCTTAAAAAGCAAGCCAAGACTCATTTTGGAAATCATAGGAATCATCCTAATACTGAGCCTAGCAACAGCATCTTCGGGCATGATACCGAAGGAAGACTATGATACACTGCAGTCAGAATATACTTCTTTGAAAGAAGACTATAATTCCCTGCAAAAAGAATATGATGATGCTGCATCTGACCTGAAGGTAGCAAAAGCCTCTTTGGAGGATACGCTTTCTGAATAAACGAATATAAAGACAGGATGCAGCCATTTGAGCAACTATCAGATGAAGAATTAGAGATTGTATCGTCAAGAATTGAACAGACTCTAGCAGCCAAAACCGCCGAAGATGAAGCACAGAAAAAGGCTGAAGAAGAGGCCGCCGCCCAAACAGCAACTCAGGCACAAGCAAGCGGTTACGAGCCATGTAAGAAGTGCTATTGATAATCCTCTTCCGCTGATTCATATACGCCCGGTACCCCGGTGCCGGGCGCATCTTGACAATAATATATTTACCCAGGCAACTGGGAGAGTGATTCCATCCGTTTCGGAGTCTTGCGAAAGGGGTGGTGCTTATGAGTACATATGAGGAATTTATGATTATCCTGACAACAGCCAGTTTGATTATAGCCATCCTGAATTATACACATAAAAAATAATCGCCCTGCACCTGGAAATGTAAGAGCGATTATCTTTTAATTACTGTTTTTCCCGGAGCGGATAGGCTTCATCTATCTACCCCAGTTGTCTTGCTAAGTATATTATAGCAAATTTAACCGGAATGTCAAATTATAATATCTTTACCACTGCTACCGGGTGCCGGTGGCGGTTGCAAGGGTATTAACCCATAGACGGATTCTCAATGTATATTAAACCAAAAGAAAGGGGAACGTTATGCATTTCCAATATTAAAGATCCAAAGCCGAAAGATCTGTCACTGGTGCTCTGCATGCCCCATTTTCACACAGATAATACACTGCCCCTTGCTTCGGTACGGGATATTCCCTCGTAAATGGCGCGCAATCGGATAATTTCCCCGCATTTTCTTCCGTCTTCACCAGAACATTCAGTCCATATCCAGGATCTCTTCTCCTATATTCTTCTAATTCCTTTGGAACTTCCCCGCTCACAGCACATATCAACTCTCTATGCGAACCAATCACATCCTCCATCGCAAGCAATGAAAACGCATATCCGGTCGGATATTCCCTAATCTCCCTCTCAAGAAACTGCATCTGTTCATCTGCCTCTTCCTGCCACTTCACTTCCCCCGTCAACATCGCAAGCCGATTAAGAACCATCGCCGCTACTGAATTACCAGAAGGAATCGCTCCATCATAAGTCTCTTTTGGCCGCACGATTAACTGCTCCGCATCCGAAGCCGTCGCATAATACCCTCCATGCTTCTGATCCTTGAAATACATTCTCATCTGCTCTACCCTAAGAAGCGCTCCTTCCAGATGTTCTGCCTGAAAATCCGCCGAATACAGTTCCAGAAGTGCCAACGCATAGACTGCATAATCTTCCAGTTGTCCGGCATGAGCCGCCTCCCCGTCACGAAAACGTATATAGAGCCGATGATCTGTATCCGTCATGTTCTTCTCAATAAACTTCTGTGCTTTCCTGCCCGCATTCAGATACCGTTCTTCACCGAGAACCCTTCCCGCCCGTGCAAGTGCAATAATTGTCCATGCACTCCAGGACAGCAGAATCTTATCATCCTTATGCAGTTTCGTACGCTTCAGCCGGTATTCATATAACTTCTTCATCCGTGCATCTTCCACCGGCCAGCCTTCTTCCTTCTGACCAATTCGATTCACAATATTCTTTCCCTCGAAGTTCCCTGCCTCTGTAATCCCATAAAGTTCCAAAAACTTTCTTCCATCATTCACGCCTAGAACGAATTCCACTTCTTCAGGAAAAAATACATAATATTTTCCTTCTTCCCCTTCACTATCCGCATCCTGTCCACAATAAAATCCGCCCTCTTCATCCGTGAGTTCCCTGAGAATATAATCTGCCGTACTGCGTACAATCTGAGCATATTCCTCCTTCTTCGTCAACTGATATGCCTCTGTATAAGCCAATATCAGAAGCGCATTGTCATACAACATTTTTTCAAAATGCGGAACCAGCCATTTTTCATCTGTCGAATACCTAGAAAAACCACCTCCGATGTGATCGTAGATTCCTCCTCTCGCCATTGCATCCAAAGTAACTTCCACCATCCGAAGCCCCTCCGCCGAATGCTCCTCATGCGCATATCTCATAAGAAAAAGAAGATTATGTGGCGAAGGAAACTTCGGAGCAGAGCCAAATCCACCCCATCTGGTGTCAAACTGATTCTGAAACAGACGATACGCTTTATTCAATATCTCCTTTTCCGGTCTCGTTTTCCCATCTGCATTCTGAAAAGAATTTTTCCTAATATCCTCCGGACTATTATCCTTCTGCCGAATCACAGCCGTAATCTCCTCCCCCGCATTCAAAAGCGTCTTCCGGTCATTCTTCCACATCTTCGCAATCTGCACCAGAAGTTCCATAAGCCCCATACTCCCATAGCGCCCCTTCTTCGGGAAATAAGTTCCTGCAAAGAAAGGCTTCTGCTCAGGTGTCATAATAATCGTAAGCGGCCATCCGCCAGCACCCGTAACTGCCTGGCACACCGACATATACACCATATCGATATCCGGTCTCTCCTCCCTGTCCACCTTAATGCAGATGTAATTCTGATTCAGAATCCCTGCAACCTCCTCATCCTCAAAAGACTCATGCGCCATCACATGACACCAATGACAAGTAGAATACCCGATGCTCAGGAAAACCGGCTTATCCTGCAAAACCGCCTCCCGAAAAGCCTCCTCACCCCAGGCATACCACTCCACCGGGTTATCCCTATGCTGCAACAAATACGGTGATTTTTCACTCCCCAACCGATTCGCCATAATATCTCCTTTCCATTTCTACACATCTGATATTCAATCCCCAAAGTATACTTCTTCAACTACACTCATCCAAGCATACCTTAATTCACACACTAGTCATAGTATACCACATCCCCTAGAAACTATCCCCATACTCACCTCAGAATTCCCCTCGCTCATCCAACCGCCTCTTTATAAACAAAATTCCAAACTCATCTTCTGCAATTCCACCATCCTTCGATACACTCCATCTTTCTCAAGCAATTCTTCTGGTGTCCCATCTTCTACCACCTTACCATCTTCCAGCACAACCAGATGATCCGCATTCGCAACCGTCCGCATCCGATGCGCGATCATAATGACCGTCTTATTCTCAATCAACCTGGACAACGCCTGCTGCACATACGTCTCACTCTCCACATCTAGTGAAGCGCTTGCCTCATCCAAGAGAATGATCGGTGCATCCTTAAGAAGCGCTCTGGCAATAGAGATACGCTGCCTCTGCCCGCCGGATAACTTTGATCCGTTCTCTCCAATGACCGTCTCATATCCATCCGGGAATTCCTCTACGAATTCATCACAGAACGCAAGCCTTGCCGCCTCTCTCACCTGTGCATCCGTAGCATCCTTTCGCCCAATCCTGATATTTTCCAGAATACTGGTATTAAAAAGAACAACATCCTGGAACACGATTGAGAACTTGGATAACAGCACCTCCGGATCAACTTTGCTGATGTCAATTCCGCCAATCGTAATACTTCCCTTATCTATATCATAGAACCTTGCCGCCAGAGATGCGCATGTAGATTTTCCGCCTCCACTGTTTCCAATCAGTGCAGTGATCTCATTCTGCTTCGCTACAAAACTCACATCATTGAGCACTGTTTTTCCTTTCTGATAGGAAAAGTACACATTTCGGAATTCAATATCATAATTCGCCGGTTCAAATGTCTCTTTCCCCGCCTGAATCGGGTAATCCTCAATCTCATTCAGACGCTCGATCTTCGGATTACAACTGATGATTGCTGCCAGATTCTGCAACGTCGCATTCAGCGGATCGTATAATCTTGACGCTACAATCAAGAACAACATGAATACTTCAATGCTTAAATCTCCCTTCATCAGCAGATGAATCCCTTCGATCACTACCGTTGCAATTCCTAATTTCAGGATCAATTGTGAACTTACAACGAAAAGCGCATTCGTAATCTCTACTTTAAACTGACTCTTCTCACAGTGATCGATTGCCTGGTCAACTTCCTTTAGATACTGAGCAGTGTAATGATTCGCCTTCAAATCCAGAATCGTTTCCAGACCCTCTTGAATCTTCTCCGTTCTGACAAGCTGCACTTGTCGGTCTCTGCGCCCTTCTCTGCTTAATTTATTCTGCGCCAATGCAACCAGCAAGAAAGAAACCGGTACACACCACACTGCAGCCGCTGCCATTCTGACATCAAAGAAAAACATGCCGATTGAAAGCAGTGTTGTGGAGATAATCGAACCTACGAACTCCGGGATAAAGTGGGACAATGCCTGCTCCATTCCCGTCACATCCGACAGAATCGTTGCTGTCAAGTCTGACAGATCTCTCTTTGAGAAGAATGCCAGAGGGAATTTCCTAAGTTTTTCCGCAACACCGATTCGAAGTCTGGCACTCTCTGTATACGTATTCAAGAATGTCATATTATACTGAATATAATGCGCCGCAAAGATTAGCACCAGCACAACCACGAATTCCATCAGATACATTGTAATCCCTACATTCTGCATCGTCCCTGCCATAATCCCTAACACATCACAGGTAAAATAATACAGAACGCCTATCGACATAGCGATTACCAGATAAGACACCGTACAAGAGATGCACGCTTTCACCAGATTCACAGCCCCGTTTCTTGTCAGAGCAAACCTTCTCTGTATTCTTGCTATCATCTGCCTTCACCTACCTTCCAATCAATTGACTGACTATACTGCTCCCACATCTTCGCATAGATACCACCCCTCGCAAGCAACTCGGCATGGTTTCCGCTTTCAGTAATTCTTCCTTCTTCTACCACATAGATACAGTCCACATTCACAATCGTAGACAGCCTGTGGGCGATCATAATCGTTGTCTTATTCTTAGACACTTCCAGTATGGCTTTCTGCATCAGCGCCTCATTATCACTGTCCGCGTATGCCGTAGCTTCGTCAAGCAGAAGAATCGGAGAATTCTTAACAATCGCTCTTGCAAGCGTCATTCTCTGAGTCTCTCCTCCGGACAGATAGACGCCCTTGCTTCCAATCTTCGTCTGAAGTCCGCCATCGAATTTCTCCACGATATCATCGCACTGAGCCTTATGTACCGCCTCATTTACTTCTGCATCCGTCACGTCAAATCCCATTTTGACATTCTCATAGAGACTCTTCTTCAACAAATGACTGTTCTGGAACACGATTGCAACCTTATTCATTAATTCTTCTTCCCGGATATCCCTCACATCCTTTCCACCGATCCGGATGCTTCCCTTCGTCACATCATAGAATCTCGGAATCAGTGATACCAGCGTAGATTTTCCGCCACCGCTCTTCCCAACGAATGCCACCGTACTTCCATTCTTAATCTTCAGATCGATATCATGAAGCACCTCTACATCACTGCCCGGATAAGTAAAAGAGACATGATCGAATTCAATATCATACCCATCAAGTCTCTTAGCTGAATCCGGATATTCGAACGGCTTCTGATTCAGAATTCCCTCAATCCGGTTCACTGCATCCTGCGCCATCATTGTATTCTCACTGGCAAACATAATCTTATTCGTCGTTACTGCAATAATCGGACTGAATATCACATAGAACATAAAATCAGGAAGCATTCCATCCACCTGAAAACCGTGTGATATCAGAAGCATCATCGCGCCAATCAGAAAGATAAAGATACCATTAATAAATGTGGTAAATAAAGTCATCGGCATCCGCATCTGATCCGTATATCCCAATGCGAATTTTTCGTATTTCTTGATAGATTTATAAAAACGCTCAAAAGAATATACCGTCTGCTGGAATGTTTTCACCACCAGAATCCCGCGCACATACTCCACTGCTTCATTACTCATACTTTCCAATGCGTCCATGTATTCCTTCATGGATTGCTCAAGCCCTTTTCCTATCATCTTAAACATATTCGAAAGTGCCAGAATCAGCGGAACCAGACAAGCAACTCCGAATTTCCAGTCGAATACAAACAGGCAGATGAACACCGCACATACCGTTGTCATCAACTGAACCATATCTGGAAGTTGGTGAGCCAGATAAGTTTCTGTGGATGCCGCAGATTCGTCAATAATCTTGCGGAGTTTCCCACTTCCCTCCGTAGAGAAATACCCCAACGGCAGTTCCACTACATGATGCATTGCTTCTTTCCTCATATTCGAAGCAATCCGAAAAGCCACCAGATGGGAACACATAAGAGAACCCACATACACCAGGATTCCTAAGACCGCACTGCCAAAAGCATACCACCCATAACTCACAGCAGCACCTGCCTGGCTATAATCAGGATAGACCTTAAGCAATACTTCAATTACCTTCCAGATCCAGATAAACGGCATCAGAATCAAAAGCGCACTGGCAAATGACAGCACCAGTGAAAGCATCGTCAGATACTTATGTTTTCCTGCATACGAAAATAATGATTTTAATACAGACATATACAAAAATCCCTCCTTACACTTACTTAGTTAGTTTATGCTAACTTTAAACAAGTATAAAGAAGGATTCAATTTTCATCTACTCCATTCTATGACAATTACTCCATTCTGATATGAGATTTTCGATACTGTCTGGGGGTCATATCCATGTATTTGCTGAATGCTGCTGAATATTTGCTAGGGTTCGAGTATCCGATCTGATTGGCAATATCGATGATTGACAGATCCGTTTCCTCCAGAAGTTTCATGCTATATTCCAGGCGATACTCCTTGAACCACTGATAAATAGGCATCCCATATATCTCTTTAAATGCCTTGCGAAGCGTATGGATATTAATGTGATACTGCTCTGCCAACTTATCAAAATCCGGATTCTCCGACAGATGCATGGAAAGATCATTTTTCAAGGCTTTCATCGTCTCAATCTGATTCCGGGGATAGTATTTTCTCTGATTATGTATGAATTCAAAATCATTATGCTGAAGGAATAACAACAATTCTAACACCTTAATCTTCAGATAATCTAACTTCATCCCATTGTCAATCTCATACATTTCAAGGCAGATATGCTGAATCTGGCTGGTTGCACGCATAATACAGATATCTCCATTCAGGGCAAGTTTCTTCTCCAGTTCATCAAGATCTATGTGGAATGCTGCAAATATCTGATTCCTTCTGGCTTCCCGCACATCAATCAGAATCTCCACTCCTTCATAATATCCAAATGGGAAGCCATCATCCGTCCGTTCAAGCGACCACTTACTGATAGAAAGATCCCCTTCACCAAGATATGCATAATACTTTTGCCTGAACAGGCTCTCATATTTCCCTCGAAGGCAATGATTAATCTCGATATGATTCGCATCGTAAACACCATGCTCAGGTGTCTGAAAACTCTGAAAATGATTATAGATCACCTGTACCCCGGGATATACATCCACACAATCCATAAGCCCCTGTCCCTGCATATCCTTAATTCTATACTCTGTCTCATATTGGCTTAATACTTTTTTTACGGTAACGATCTTTGAGTCTTGTAACATAATCATCCTTCTTAAGTTATCACAATCATAACTCTGACATCAATTCAGTTTGTCGCATCTAACTTTCCGTAAATATAGCACACATCCAATCCTCTTACAATTCTTATTACTGATAATATTTTTCATTTTTTCTTCTATTACATAGTAAAAGAAATACCATGACTCCCGGAAATACAATTGCCGCTGCAAGCCCTGCCTTCAATCCATATGCCGGAAGATGTTCTGACACCAGACTCACCACTCCCGGTCCGGCTGCACATCCCAGATCTCCTGCCAATGCCAGGAGTGCGAACATCATCGTACCTCCCTGTGGGCACAATTTTGCCGACATGCTGAATGTTCCAGGCCACATGATTCCAACCGACAGACCGCATAATCCGCACCCGCACAACGCAAACATCGGATTCTTCATCAATACCGCAAGCAGATAACTCGCAACGCATAAGATTCCACTCCCCACCATGAATTTCCGTAAGTCTATCCTCTCACCGAATTTCCCGTAAAACATTCTGGAACATCCCATTAACACTGCAAAGAAACAAGGTCCTAACAGATCCCCCATCATCTTCGACTGCTTCAATCCTTCCTCTGCAAATAAAGAAGCCCACTGCGACATACCCTGCTCTGAGGCTCCGGCGCAGACCATCAGCGCGAATAGCAGCCAGAACATACGCATTCTCAGAAGATGACCAGCAGGCATCCTCTCTTCCTCCTCCACCAGCGTCCGAATCGGTACTTTCAAGAACAGATAAATATTCACAAAAGGCACGATGCTCCATATTATCGGTAATATATACCAGTTCTCCATTCCCAGCAGTCGGAATCCTACCGTTGACATTACAACGACCAGGACATGCCCCCAGCAGTAAAATGAATGCAGCAGGCTCATGGCCGCTTCTTTTGCCTTCGATGACGGCGCCGCCTCGACAATCGGGCTTACCAGAACCTCAATCAATCCGCCGCCAATTGCATTAAACGTCATAGCGATAATCAGCCCCACATATGAATGCTCCATAATCCCAGGCAGGATTCCAAGTCCGATCAGTCCGGATACACTGCATATATGCGCCGCTATAACGGATGTGCGGTAACCGATCCGATCCACATATCTTGCTGCCAGAAAATCCACCACGATCTGTACTCCAAAATTCACAGTAATCAAAAGTCCGATCTTCTCAATCGAGATCTGGAATTCCTGCTGAAAAGTCAGAAACAAAAGCGGCGGCAGATTATTAATAATCGCCTGCACAATATATCCAAGATAACATGCATATATCGTGTAAGTATATTTTTCTTTCATTTTCTTACTCCAAACTATTCATCCATTTTCTCCGCCTGAATACCCATACCGATATTCCAAAACGAACGCATTCCTCAAGCGATAGCACGAAATAGACGTACGGAATCGAAAGTTTCCATACAAAGGCTGCCAGCAGCCCCAAAGGTACCCCGAAGATCCAGGTTCCGATCATATCGATCCACATCACATAATTGGTCTTTCCACCGCTTCGGATAATCCCTCCACCCAGAATCATATTCTGCACCTTCACCGGAGATATCAGCGCAAATGCAACCAGGATCTGACATGCCGTTATTCTTACTGCCTGCTCTACCTGATAAATTCCCACATAATATTTGCCAACCGCCATCAATCCGATTGATAATATCACAGAGCCACCCAAACCATACAGCATCAATTTTTTCGATTCGCAATATGCCCTGTCATACTCTTTACTTCCCAGCGCTTTTCCGATGATTACGCCTGCTGCCTGAGACACCCCGCTGAGCGCGCCGATCATCAACACCTGGATGGGAATCGTAAGTGTCATAGCCGCACATGCTGAAGTTCCCATGTGACCATAGATTGCCGTATATACATTCTCTCCAAAACTCCATAAGAATTCACAGGCAAGAATTGGAAACAGAATTCCAATGTACTGCTTTCGTCCATTCCGGCTAAGCCCCAGGACAACTTCCATCCTGATCTCCTGTCTCTGATAATGCCACAGAAACAGGCTCAATGTCAATAGGCAACTGACCACTTGAGAGATGACCGATGCCAAAGCCGCACCTTTCACTCCCATACGTGGGAAACCTAACTTGCCAAATATCAGAACGTAATTAAGCCCGGTATTTACAACCGCCCCAAACACGCTGGAATACAGCGGCAGCATTGCCGCTTCCATACAGCGCAGAAGCGTAGACACTAATGATCCTGCTGCCATCGGAATATAAGAAATCGCAAGAATACTCAAGTACTCCGCCGCTATCTTCCTTGTCGCCTCATCTTCCGTATACAACCGCATAATCTGCATCGGCATTCCTACGCACATCGCCATAAATATTACCGCCAGGCCAAAGGCCATACACAGATTCAGCCAAAAACTCCGGCTTACCTCCCTGTCGCTCCTTTTTCCCATATACTGTGCTATCATAATTCCTGCTACCGTTGCGATCGCCGATAGTAATACTGAGAAAATGGACGAGAACTTGCCTCCCAGTCCAATCCCTGCGATACTGGTGCTTCCAAGTTGTCCCGTCATAATCTGATCCACTACGCTGAATGATGATGAAAGCAGCGACTGGAGCGTCACCGGAAGCGCGATATTCAATACTGTCTTGTAGAATCTTCTTTCCTGTCTCACACTATATCCCTCCTCCCCCTTATTCTATTTCACATCTTTTGCATTCACAATAGGTTAAGCGCGTAACCTATCACAAAAATAAGACTGCAGATTTGTACATATTCGACAAATTTACAGCCCCATATCGTATCTCTCTTTTTTGATTCTTTTCCAGAATTATTCGGTTTTCGTTTTATTCGGACACCAGTTTTATTCCGGCATCAGTTTTCATATCGCCTTGTGCTTTGCCGTTCCACCAATGTCACCGGAAGCACGATCGTCATTCCTTCTTCAATCCCTTCCTTCAACTCTCGAAGTTTCATAACCGCCAGTTCTGCCCTCTTCTTCCCATCCTGCTTCACAGTGGTAAGAGCCGGCAATACTTTCCCGCAGATTGGTGTATCATCGAATCCTGCAATGGAGATATCCTCCGGAATCCGAATCCCTTGCCCTTGCAGGAAATGCATCAGATCAATTGCATAATAATCCGAAACCGCGAAGATTGCCGTATATTCTTTCAAATGTTCCAGATTCTCCTGATAAAAACGCAGACGTTCCCTATGATCCATTGGTACTTGCATAAAATCTATCCCACTTCCGTTAAACCCTTCGCAGAATCCCTGATACCGCTCTAAATCCATACAAATCTGATTATCAGACACACATAACACTCTCTGATGCCCTAATCTTCTAAAATACTCTCCCACCTGGAGGCCACCGCTATAATGATCTATCGTCAGATTGCAGATTCTTCTTGGCTCCTCAAAATATCCATCATATACCACGAATGGAATTCGAATAGAATCTCTTAATTTCTGATAATCCTGCTCGCAGAACCCAATAACCACCATCCCCTCCAGATTCCACATGGAGGCAAATCTTGCGATCTCATCCCACTTCGTTGTCGTCTTAACCATCATAAAATAGCCGGCTTCTTCAATCTCTGCAGACAGATAATTTAAAGAAGAGGCAATAAATGCATCCTCCAGAACATGGGATTCATACTTCTCATGGTTATTCACCACAACTCCAATAATCCGGGAATCATTCTGCGCCAGCAGGATGCCCGCCATGCTGGGGATATACTCCCGTTCTTCTAAGAGTTCCTGTACGCGGCGTACCGTCTCATCGGAGATCTTCTTTGTCTTGCCGTGGATAACGTTGGATACGGTTGCCGTACTGACACCTAGTTCGTCTGCAATATCTACAATTCTGGTTCGTTTTGGGTTCATAATTCTCTAACATCCTCTCTCCAAATAACAACTACTTTTTCTAACCCTCTCTTTCTAGAATAGAGACGTCGAAAAAACGGGCTTTTAAAAAAACGGAGTTAGTCTAACTCCGTTTTTTCCTAGTCTTTTATATGTAAGAATAATCTAATGATTCAATAGAACATTTACCGGCTCCGCTTCTTTTTCAAAACACCGCCAACTATTACCGCTGCTCCTATTACAGTAACACCATATAACAGCCCCATAGAATCATCACCGGTTTTTACGCCGCTCGTCTTCTTATTTTGTATCTGCGCAGGCTTCGTTGTATCTGCTGGCTTCGTTGTATCTGACGGTTTCATCGGTTCTTCCGGCACAGACGGCTTGTCCGGTTCTGACGGATCTTCCGGATCTTTTACCGGGATAACTTCACGATAACTGTCTCCACAGATAGCACAAGTATACTCTTTATATCCCGGCTCTTTTCCTGCTTCTACAGTTTCTGTAAGTTCATATTCACAATTCAGAGCGGTTCCCAACACTTCACCGCAATCGCCACAAACCAGATCATGTGTATGCGTACCTTCTCCATTGCTTACCCCGCCAAGTGTCTCATGCTGATGCAAGTACATAGCATCAGCACTTCCCCAGCCACCATCTGCTATCTTAATCGTAACACGAAGCATTACTTCCGTATCCTTATCCAATACAAAAGTTACATAAGGAGTTTGGAACTTATCCGGTTCCATTGTATATCCGGTCAGAACAGCCGGTTCTCCTGTAAACAGGACATTTCCGTCCTTATCTAGCACAGATACTGTCACTTCATCATTCACTGCTCCCATAGCAAGTGCTTCAAAAGTATAATATCCGGCGCTCAGAGCAATTGGCTCTTTATATGTAACAGCAGTCTCTGTCGCTGATGCAGAATACCAGTGAAGCGCCTTGCTTCCTTCCAGAACATCTTCAGTAGAAGCTGCTTTTACTCCCTTTCCATCAATAATAAATGGATCTGCTTTCTCGAATCCTGCCGCATCAGCATCCGTAATAAGGTTCCCTTCCAGAACGATTACCGTACACTCTACATCCACCTGTGTTGTTCCATCCGTACACTCCTGTGATAACGCTGCTACGCCGCGAACTGTATAGATGCCCGGCTTCATGATATTAATTGCAGCCACGTCCTCTTCATTCCATGTTACTTTTTCATTCATTGTGCCCACACTCGGCTTATTATAACTTACCGCCACAGTTTCAGGCAGAGTAACCGTTTCTCCTTTTGATACTTCTAATTCAGGAGATACCACACCACTTACAAACAATTCTTTAATAGTCGCACCAGTCTTAACATAATTCCATACATGCAGAGATGGAAGCGGATTCCCCTTCGCATCAAATAATGCCTGATTGTCCCACTCACTTCCGCCATAAGTACCTACAGAATTCGGGTCGTATTCCTGTGCATAACTGCTTGCCCATCCAGAACCATACTTCTCCCATATCTTCTGATTCTCTGCAATCTGTGCATTCAGTTCATCACCTTCCAGACCAGTAATATCACCTACCGTAATCCATGCCGGCTCCCAGTAATACACGCCAAGTCCACCTGCAGTGTTAACTGCATCAATAATATCGCGTACAGAAGCCGCCTGTCCTTGTGCAGAGATCTCATAGCCAGCTGCCGCACTGGATATACCATTTGCCTTTCCATCTGTATCCTCTGATGTATAGATGTAACTTGTCTCCGCTACCATTACTTCTTTTCCGTAGGTATCCTGAACAGCCTTCATCTGACTCTTCAGGTTTGACAATGTTCCGTGCCAGAATACATAATAAGAAGTTGCCATTACATCATAATCCACATGATATGTATCCAGATTCTTAGCCCATGTAGTCATTGCTCCCTTATTCGGGTTTGCTACATGAATTGCAACCTTTACAGCCTTCTCATCACCATATGTCTCTTTCGCAAATGTACGTACACCATTGCTGCCTGCTGTGAAAAGTTTACACATATTTTCTACGTTGTTCTCTCCGCAGACCGCACTGTTTGTCTCATTGCCAACCTGCACCATGCTGATCTTAGCACCGGTTGCAGCGATTGTTTTCAGGCTCTCATATGTATAATTACGGATTACTTCTTCTTTCTGTTCTACAGTATAACCCTTCCATGCTTTCGGCACAAGCTGTCTGCCTGGATCTGCCCAGAAATCAGAATAGTGGAAATCAATCAGCATATGAATGCCGGCTGCTGCACAGGCTTCACCAATTTTTGCTGCTGTATTCACATCACAGTTTCCTGCTCCATATCCATTGTCCTCTGCATCAAACGGGTCATTCCATACACGGACACGAACAGAATTAATACCACAGTCCTCTGCAAGGAACTTACAGAATTCTGTTACATCTTTCAATTCATTTCCATCGAAATCCTTGTAGATAACGCCGCTATTATACTGGGATACGATCGTTGAGATATCCACGCCCATGATGAAATCTTCAGACAGATTCTGTACTTTCTGCACTTCAATCTGTCCCGGAACTGAAGTATCCTCTTCATCTTCCTTCTCTTCCGGCCCAAGGACTACCAGATTATCCAGACTTCCCCAGAAACCGGCTGGTGTTGTTCCAGCAACGGTTACTACAACGGTAGTTGGTTCTGTCAATGTAAAGGTATTCGTTTTAAACGTAGACCAGTTATTATAATCACTAGTAGTCAAAACAGTTTTTTCAGTCAACGCTTTTCCGGCTTTATCCGCCACATACAAACTGAGACCTGTTTCACCATTTCCCCAGCCCTGCATATCAATACTTGCCTGATAAGTACCTGCTGCCAGATCTTCAATCTCATAGGATACATTCAGATCAGTAGTTTCTGTATCAGATACCCAAAGTTTCAAATAATGGCTTGTATTATTTGTCATCCACTGATCAGTCTCAATAATCAGATCTTCCGGTGTTGTTGTCCATCCCTCTTTGCCGTTTTCAAAATCTGCATTGTCCAGTTTCAGTGGAACTGTCGGTATCTCAATTGGTTCTTCTGCCTTTTTGACAGTAAAATCCGTATTCACCATTGCCAGACGTGAACTATCATTTTTCAGTTCTGCCGCAATACTGTATTTACCCTCTTCATCAAATTTAACATCCGTAGTAAATGAATAACCATTGACAGAGTCATAATTGATATAACTACATCCATTCTCCTTATATCCATCTGCCGTTGTCTTACCCGCGCTCCATACATCTGTCCAATACCAGAGATGAAGTCCGGCTTCTTCCAAATTCGTAATTTCTTCACCATTATAAGTAACTTTTGCAGTAAATGTAACGGTATCTCCCACGGTCGGTGATTCCGAACCTTCTACTGCCACCTTGAGCTGATAGCCTGCATTCTGATTCTCTTCTGCTGCATATGCTGCGGCAGGAAATACAGACATTACCAGCAGGATTGCCGCAACGACAGACAGCCATCGCTTTAGCATAGTTCTTGCTTGCTTTTTCATGAATTGATCCTCCTTCATTCTTTGTACATCCCGGGCAAATCTCACATCCTTGGCATATCCCTACATATATGGCCTAAAGTTACCCAAAATATACAATATATATTATCTTACCTTAGAATACTTTTATCTGTCAATTCACATAATTTCCAATTTCATCTTTAATTTTTTGTGACACTTTTCAATCCGTTATTGTTTTTTATGCGATACACACGATATGCACCGTCCCCTTCCAAATCCACTCCCCCTTTTACACACTTTTCACACTTCCCCCACATTTTACATATCGACTTTTATCAGGAGGAAACCACCCACCATGAACAACCAATACCTTTTTCAACGTGTCGAAAAAAAATATCACTTGGATCAGAAGCAATATGATGCCTTTCTAACCGCCATCCAGGATAAACTTCACCCGGATCAATACGGGCTTCATACCATACATAATCTCTACTACGACACCTCAGACTACGAACTGATCCGCAACTCCATCGAGAAACCAAAATACAAGGAAAAGTTCCGTGTGCGCGGCTACGGAACGATCACTGATGACAGCCCGGTATTCCTGGAGATTAAGAAGAAATACTGCGGGGTTGTATATAAACGCCGCACTTCCCTTCCAATGGCGCAGGCAAAGGTCTTCTTAGAAAACGGCACTCTGCCTGAACACAGCGACCAGATCATGCGTGAAATAGAGTATTTCATGCAATTCCATCATCCGGTGCCTCAGGTATATCTGGCTTATGACAGAACCGCATACGTAACCCCTGACGACTCCAACCTTCGCATTACCATAGACCGGAATATCCGCAGCCGCTATCACCGTCTGGAACTCGGATATGATGGAGAATGCCGGATACTGAATCCGGAAACATACCTGATGGAAATCAAAGTCCCGGCAGCATATCCCATATGGCTTGCAGATCTTCTATGCACACTTCAGATATACCCTATTTCCTTTTCAAAATATGGGAATGTATACTCTGACTCGGTAAAGCGCGGAGAACTGCATCCCTGGATTACGGATAACATCAGCAGCCCTATTCCTTCCACCCAGCAGCCGGATCTGCCATCAGATATCTATAATGCGAATAAAAAAGTAACAGATAAGGAGAAAGAGAATTCATGTTCACAAGTATACTCAACAGTGTAGAAGGTAACCTATCCATCCAGACTGCTATTATATGTACCGCAGTCTCTTTGCTCATGGGCATATTTATTGCAGTTATCTACATGCTGCAAGGAATTTACACGAAGAACTTCGTAATCACTCTTGCCATCCTCCCTGCCCTTGTACAGCTAGTCATTATGCTGGTGAATGGCAATGTAGGCACCAGCGTAGCGGTCTTAGGAACTTTCAGCCTCATCCGTTTCCGTTCCGTACCGGGAAGTTCCAGAGATATTACCAGCATCTTTTTCTCTATGGCAGTAGGACTTGCAACGGGAATGGGATTTCTTTCTTTTGCCGTAGTCATGACACTCCTGATTGGTGCCGTATTTCTCATTCTTGGAAAAACTTCTTTTGGCGATACGAAGAATACGGAAAAAGATCTGCGGATCACGATTGCAGAGAATCTGGATTATACTGAGATCTTCGAAGATATTTTCCAAAAATACACTTCTAAATGTAGCCTGCGGCAGGTAAAGACAACCAACCTTGGAAGCATGTACGAACTAGATTACCATATCACGCTAAAAGACATCCGACAGGAAAAAGAGATGATTGACGCCATTCGCTGCCGAAACGGCAATCTTACCATCGTCTGCGGACGCCGCCAGACAATACAGGAGGAATTATAAAGATATGAACAGGAAGAAAAAATTAATATTAACAAGCGTTATACTCCTGACACTATCCTTAATGGGATGCAGCAATAACACTTCCGATCGTAACAATATTGCTTCTGACAATACTTCTGATGCTACAAACCATGCGACAAAAAGTACGGTAACTCTAACCGAAGGAAAATACAGCGAAGAGAAACTAGACGCTTCTTGGGATGAAGCATCCTCCAGCACACTAACCTTCGATAACAATACCATTTCTTCAGATGATACTAATATTCAAATAGAAGAAAATACTGCAACCATTACTCAAACTGGAACCTATATCCTTACCGGAACGCTCACAGATGGGCAGATTATTGTTGATGCTCCGGATAAAAGTACTGTAAAACTGGTGCTTAACAATGCTATACTTTCCAGCAGCACCTCTTCTCCCATCTATATTAAGAGCGGAGATACTATTATCACACTGGCTGACGACACAGATAATAGCGTATCGGATGCCACAGAGTATGTATATGACAGTGATGCTGAAGATGAGCCAGATGCCGCTATCTTCGCTAAAGACGACCTGACCTTCAACGGAACCGGGAATCTTACAGTAACCGGGAATTATAATCACGCTATCCAAAGCAAAGATGCTCTGAAGTTCGTTTCCGGGACATATTCTATCACCTCAGCTGGAGATGGTGTCGTTGGCAAGGACAGCGTCTCTATAAAGGATGGCAATTATACAATTGAAGCCGGGGAAGACGGGATTAAGTCAACTAATATTGATGAAACGGACAAAGGCTATGTCATAATTGAAAACGGAGATTTCCAGATTACGGCTGCCAATGATGGAATACAAGCAGAGACTCTTCTGCTGATCAATGACGGGGAATTTAATATCCAGACCGGAGGAGGTTCCAGCAATGCTGCATCTAAAAATGATATGAGGGGAGGCGGGCAGATAATGGAAAAATCTCCGAATGGCGGTGGTATGCCACAAGGGGAAGCACCTGATGACGGTAATCTGCCGCAAAGGGAAATCCCCGATGACAGCGAACTACCAGAAGGAGGAATTTCCGTTGACAGTAATCTGCCAGAAGGGGCCGATCCCGGTAATAACAACATGCCAGAGGGAACAGCAACTGTTGATAATATGCCAAAAGGAAAGGCACCCGATGGTGGTAAAGCACCGCGAGACCAGGATTTCTCCGGAAAAGATATGCCACAAGGTGATGTCCCAGACAATGCAGATACTAACAAAGATAATATTGCTGAAGGCACAGATGACTCAACAGAAAGTGACAGTACCAAAGCATTGAAATCTTATGTGGAACTTACCATCAAAGACGGTATCTACTCCATTGATTCCTGTGACGATGCTCTCCAAAGCAATCAGAACGTTACCATCGATGGCGGAACTTTCAGTATTACAAGCGGAGACGATGGTATTCATGCAGATGCTTTGCTTACAATTAATGACGGCTCTATTGATATTCAGCAGAGTTATGAAGGAATCGAAGGATTTGACATAGTAATCGATGATGGAAATATTAACATCATTGCAAGTGATGACGGCATCAATGCAGCCGGAGATGATGACAGCGCATCTAATCCGGAAGATGATACTACTTCTGATACGGAAACTACGGAACGTCCGGAAAACACAGGCAATAAGGATTTCAAAAATGGTATGCACGGCGGCATGGCAGGCGAAGATCAGGGAGCCGCCCTGACGATCAACGGCGGCACTCTCTGTGTAAATGCAGAAGGTGATGGTCTGGATGCTAATGGCAGTATCTTAATCACGGGTGGTACTTCCATCATCCATGGACCTTCTAACAGCGGCAACGGAACACTTGACTACGTAGCTGGATGCCAGATTACTGGCGGTACTCTCCTCGCTGTCGGAAGTTCCGGAATGGCACAGAATCCAGATGAATCTTCCACGCAGCCTGTCATTGTCCAGAACATACAGTCGACGATTGAAGCCGGTACTACGATTGCCGTAAGAGACTCTGACGGAACTGTCATCGCAGACATACTGACAGAAAAAAATATTCAGTGGTATGCAATCTCGTCACCAGAGTTACAACAAGGCGACAGTTACACAATATGTATTGGAGATGATGAAACGACCATAACATTAGACTCTATCATTACACAGATACAATAGTTTCTCTTTAAACCGTTCCCTGCCTGCTTCATATAGAAAGCCTTGGATAGGGAGCGGTTTATATTTTTTCATCTGGAACTTGACTGCTTTTCCAATGACTTAATATATCTTCTGATGTATGTATTTCTCCCTAGATAACTGTTTTTAACTTACCCAATATCGACCGGCTGACAACTTCGGCATACTGTCCCGGGGATTCCTCCATTCCGTTCCTGATCCATCGATATAAAAGACTAAGAAATCCTCCTGCCGAATAATCTGCGAAATATTCCATCCCTGAATCCAATCTGAGTTCGCTATCACCGATACGTTCTCTGACAACCTCAATGGAGGTACTGCTAACTCTATCATACAACAGGTAATCCAATTTATGATGATGCAGCAATAAAAGAAAATCCCGATACTGATACCAAAAGGTAAAATAATCTTCCGCAATCTGCCTGATATCATATCTTTCCAAAACCGTACTTTTCCTTCGATATTCCTGACATATCCGATCAAGATAAAAGGTAATGACATCTTCTTTACAATCATACAGGCGGTAAAAAGTTCGTCTTGCCACATCTGCCCTCGCTACAATCTCCATGACCGTAATCTGTGCATACCCCTTTTCTTTCATTAAAGCAAATAAAGCCTCTTCTATCATCCGTCTCGACTGTTCCTTTTGCCTTTGATGACCATCCATCTTCTTACATTTCCTTTCTGATATCTCTCATATGTCCGCCATATATCTGTCATGTATCTACCACATATTTCTCATGCATCTGCTGTATATGCAGCCAAAAAATGGCGCAAATCCCCAGTATTGTAGCACTTTCTTTCTGAATCTTGATTTTTCATCATAATCAGTATACTATAATCGCAGAAAAGACACAACTGTAACACTTTTTTCATCCACCTACAGGATCTGCCACTGGCAGTTCCCTTCGGATGTTTTGGAAACTCAATATTCAAAAAAGGAGATAACCTATGAACCAGACGATTGTCATATACGAATCAAAATACGGATTTACTGAACGCTATGCGAACTGGATCGCCAAGACCCTATCCTGCCCAATGATAGAAAAAAAGAATTTCCACGCCAAAGATTTTGCCAATTACGATACTATCATCTATGGAGGAGGGCTCTATGCCGGAGGTATAAGCGGCATCAAACTTCTGACACAGAATTTCCCCCAAATCCGCAGCAAGAATATCATCCTGTTCACCTGCGGACTTGCCAATCCAGATGATCCAGCCAATGTAAGCCATATCCGGGAATCATTAAAAAAAGTATTGACACCCGAGATGCTAGATATCTTCCACATCTTTCATCTCCGGGGTGGTATCGATTACTCCAGACTAAACCTTGTTCACAGATCCATGATGGCAATGCTGGCCAGAATGTTATCCAAGAAATCACCTGAAGACCTACGGGAAGAAGATCAACTGCTACTTGAAACCTATGGAAAAACTATTGATTTTACCAATCAGGATACCATCCAGCCACTGATTGACTATGCATTGGGGACAGGGCAAATTGAAAAAGGGACACGGTAAATCGAATCTGGGACGGGGGAAATTGAAAAAACCCCCGTCCCCTCCTAATCACACACTTGATATTTCAAATCATAAATGTTATAGTTTAACCAAAGCAATATTATAGTTCTATTTACAATAATTATAATTCAAAAAGGTGTGTAATTATGTCATTTCAGGAAGAAAAGAGAGAAAGCATCAAACGCTACATGCTTGACAAACTCCGAAAGGATGATACCGGTTTCATCCAAAAGACAATGGAGAATTTCGGCATATCTATAACCACAGTAAAAAGATATATCAAAGAATGTGTTACCGATGAGATTCTAAAGGAAGATAAAGATACCAAAACAGGATATTCCATGATATCTGTTATGAAGGATTTTACCTATACACAGGATGGGAACTTATCCGAAGACAGAATATTCTATGAAGATATCCTGCCCCTCCTGCAATCAATGTCTAAAGGGGCCAGGAATATCTGGAGTTACGTATTTATGGAAATCATGAATAACGCAATTGAACATTCACAGGGGCAGAATATTTCCTGCCATATCATGCAGGACTATCTCTACACAGAAATATCTATTACTGACGATGGTATTGGAATATTTAACAATATCCAGAAAAATCTTAGTGAAAAACTCGGGACAAAAGCCTCTATTCAAGATGCGATTTTAGAACTCCATAAAGGGAAGTTCACAAGCAATCCCGCCTGCCATTCCGGTGAAGGAATCTTCTTTTCCTCCAAAATGATGCGGGAATTAGCCATCTGGTCGGATCAGGCTATCTATTCCTATGGATGCTATGAGAAGGAAAAACTTGTTCAATCGCATCTGATATCCTACTACACACGGCTTCAGAAGATAGGCACCCTGGTCGTTATGAAACTTGAGAATCAAACCACCCGTAAACCACAGGAGGTGTTCAATATGTATGCTCCAATTGACGAAGGATTCATCCATACGATTATTCCAATAAAAGAAGCATGTCCATACGGAGAGCCGATTGCCCGTTCCCAAGCAAGAAGAGTGTTATATCGGCTGGAGCAATTCAAAAAAGTGGAATTCGATTTCACTGAGGTCGAATTCATGGGACAGGGATTCGCAGATGAAGTATTCCGGGTATTCCAGAATCAGCATCCCGACATCGAATTACTGCCAATACATGCTAACCAGTCTGTACTGGGTATGATCAAACATGTTACAACCTGAAAAACATCAAAAAAAGGTAACAGTTCAGCCCGCGCCATTCGCAAAACGCATCTGCGATGCTTCTCCGCTGCTACGCAGCTCTTTTTGCTCATAAAATGGCGCTCTGCTCATAAGCCGGATTGTGTGTTCATTCATGCAAGCATGATTCGCCCACAATCCGGCTTATGGCTGAACTGTTACAAAAAAAGTTACGAAAAATCGAAAAATCCTAGTCAACTCCCACCCACTGTGCTATTATTTCTATAGATTCATTTTATACACATATGGGGAAAGGAGACTAAAAAAATGAACGAAAGAATTAACCGCGTATTAGGCAAGATGGAGAAAAAGGGACTGACACAGTTACTCGTATCAGATCCACTAAGTATCCGTTTCTTAACAGGAATCATGGTAAATCCTGGTGAGAGATTATATGCGCTGTTACTGAGAAGCAATGGAAAACATACTCTGTTCCTCAACTATCTGTATTATGTATCTGATACGGGATACGAAGAAGTATGGTTCAGTGATATGGATGACCAGATTGGTGTCCTGATGGAGCACATCGACACTGAGAGCACACTTGGCATTGACAAGACATGGCCGGCTCGTTTCTTAATTCCTCTTCAGGAGCGCTGTCCACAGATGAAGACAATTTGGGGATCTGACTGTGTGGATGATGTGCGTGCAGTAAAGAACGAAGAAGAGATCGCAATCATGAAAGAGGCTTCTGTAATTAACGATAACGTTATGGAGAAGGTTGCTGCTTTTATCAAAGAAGGCATGACAGAGAAGGAAATTGCAGATTTTATCGATGCAGAGTTCCTTGCAGCAGGTGCAAGCGGAGTAAGTTTTGATACCATCGTATGCTTTGGACCGAATGCCGCAGACCAGCATCATGAGCCAAGCGATACCAGAACTCTGAAAGCAGGAGAATGTGTACTGATCGATATGGGTTGTGTCTGGAAAGGATACTGCTCAGATATGACAAGAACCTTCTACTGCAAGAGCGCAGATGACGAGCAGACAGCAATCCATGATCTGGTTCGCACGGCAGTTGAGAAGGCTGAATCAGTGATTAAGCCAGGCGTACGCTTCTGTGACATTGATGCACAGGCAAGAGATCTGATTGACGAGGCTGGATACAGCGAATACTGGAAGATCCGTCTTGGACATTTCATTGGACAGGAAGATCACGAGTATGGTGATGTAAGCCCGATTAATAAGAATGTTGCAGAGCCAGGCATGATCTTCTCTATCGAGCCAGGTATCTACATCGAAGGAAAATACGGTGTTCGTATCGAGGATCTTGTACTTGTAACAGAAGATGGACATGAACTTCTGAATGCAGTTGATAAGAAATGGAGAATCGTAGGCTAATAATGTAAATAATATGCATACCTGAGGGAGTTGCTAATAGCAGCTCCCTCATTCTCGTAACTCCCCTTTCTTCAATCGGAATACCACATCAGCCTGTTTTGCCAGATCATTCGAATGCGTTACGATAACGACGCATTTGTTCATCAGATGTGCACACTCTTTCAAGATTCCCGTAATCTCTGCTGCTGTATCTTCATCAAGATTGCCTGTCGGCTCATCAGCGAGAATCACATCTGCGTCAGAAGCCAAAGCCCGGGCAATCGCCACGCGTTGCTGCTGCCCTCCGGAAAGTTTCAATACATTTCGCCTGCTTTCTTCCTCATTAAGTCCGACACGCCTAAGAATAGGAAGCGGCGGCAACTTAGAAGTCAAGGCAACATTTTCCTTCGGTGTCAGATAATCAATCAGGTTGTAACTTTGAAAAACAAATGCAACATGGTTCCTTCTGTGGTCGGCAAGCCCCAATTTCCCAATATCTTGTCCGTTGTAAAGAATCTGCCCCTCCGTCGGACTATCCAGACCGCCAAGTAAGGAAAGCAGTGTCGTCTTTCCACAGCCGGACGGACCAAGGATTGCATACATTTTCCCTGCTTCTAATTGAGAATCTACGTTCTTTAACACATATCGCTTATTGTCATAAGAGTAACTCATTTTACATATTTCCAGTCTGTTCATATATACCTCCATCAACTCATCTGTGCAAGTATCTCCCGTGGCTTCATTCTCAACACAGGCATTGCCGCTATCACAACCGAAAAACAGATGATCACAATTCCTGCACCATATAAGATGAGAATTACAAGCGGCTGAATCGTCACTTCAATCTTTGTCAGACTCCCCTGTCCCTCAAATTCAGGTGCGAAATCACCAGAACCTACAATCGTTGCCCCATCTACGTTGGCACCTGGAGTGCCGGAACCATTTTCTGCAGAAGCATCAACGGAGGTACCGGCAGAAATATTATCCATAGTATAATCCTGTAATTGATTACCAATCGTGTTCGCAACAGCACCACTTGTGAAGATTGACAATGAAAATGCCAATACCGCTATCACCAGGATCTCCGTCAGATACTGGCAGATAATATTCTTCTTTGAGAAACCAAGAGACAATAGGATACCACTTTCGTGCACACGCTCCTTAATCCTGCCGGACAGAATCAGATACAGGATAACTGCTCCCACGAAAAGCACCAGCACAATCAAAACAGATACCAGACGATTCATATTCATCAAATGCTTCATGACCGAATCTACATTATTACTGTCACACTGCACGATAAAGTCTGTCGGGTCAATATCCGGCAGAGCCTTTACCTGTTCCACAATCCTGTCAAGTTCCGCAGGATCATCTACATAGAAATGAATCTTCTCATACCCTTCATCCGGCGTATCAGGACGTACATAACGCACAACATTCATAGTCGTATAGAGGGAATTATCCATCGACCAGTTGGAAAGTGTTGCGGAACTTTTCGTCGTTGCGTGGAATAGACCAACAATCTCTACTTCCATCCTGGTCTCTTCCGGATTCACACCAACCATGGATGCCTTAAATTCAGACATATGAAGAAGGAGTTTGTCTCCCACACTCAGACCATTGAGTTCTGCCAGTTCTTTGCTGATCATAACTGCATTTTCATCTTCTGCGGTTACATGACGGCCCTCCACCAGTTCCAGATATCCGCCAGTAAAGTAACTGTCAAAGGCCGTATCCGTACTTGCATAAGTTGCAACCGTTGAATTGAAATCCCCATAACTGCCAAGCAGACCATTCATCCCATCATCACTATCAGATTCCAATAAGTCCAATGTATTACCCTCGGAATCTGCGGCAACCACATAGTTGGTAGCAGTGGCATTATATCCCCGGATACCATTTACCTTCTCCATAATAGTGTCTGCAACTTCTTCTGAAAGAGGTTCGCCTGTATACCATGACTGAGTGCCGTAGCTGCCGACTTCTTTCGATTCCCATTTACTGGAATCACTCGTGTTCTGCTCCATGGTAAATACACCGCCAAGCGCCTGCCGCACATTGAGCTGTGCTGTCTGCGTCGCATCTTTAATGGCAACACCGGAAAGTACCAATGTTGCAATCACAAGGAGCAGCAGAAATAGAAGGATCGACCTGCCACGCTTACGGGTGATATACGCCAGCGCACGATAAAATAATGACATAATAAAAACCATCCTTTCTTTTAATTTATTTTAGTATAAGAATGGATAGTTTTATTTTGATTTTGCTTGTATTTAGTTTTCACTTAATTTTGCAATTTTGATTTATCTTTTTAAGAATATCGTAAAAATAACACAATGATCACCATTTGCAATTGAAAATGGAAGGTGATGTAAATCAAGGATTGTTTTTACCAGATATAATCCCAATCCACTTCCGCCGGTCATCTTATTCCGGGACTTCTCCACCCGATAAAATGGAGTAAACAACTCGGAAATATCTTCTTCCGGCAAAGTGACTCCCGAATTCTGTACAGTCAGTTTTTCTGCCGTCAGACAAATCTTAATCTCACTCTTCTTGGGGGAATGGCAGACTGCATTACTTACAATGTTATGAAGCGCCTTTTGAAACAGGAGTCGATTGCCGGATACTACAGCCTTCTGTATGTCATCATGAATCTCCATCTTTTTGTCCTGTGCCAGAGGCATAAGCTGCGCAATTACTGCCCGTAGACATTCATCTACCCGGATCTGCTCTAAATGCTCTGTAAGTCCATTCATTTCAAGTCGTGAAATAGACAAAATCTCTTTTACAAGCTGCTCCATATTTTCAACTTCCTGCAACGTCTCCGGCAGAACGCTCTTTACATCTTTATATTTGCCAATTTCCAATATCATACTCTCAATCTGCCCCTTGAGGATCGTAATCGGCGTTTTCAATTCGTGAGATGCGGCTGCAAAGAAGTCACGCCGCTGTTTTTCAATCACGTTTACAGCTGCAATCTCTGCTTTGAGCTGTTCATTTGCCTGCTCTAATTGATTCATTGCCTGGGTCAGTTTTAAAGACATCATATTAAGGCTATTTGCCAATGTCCCCAATTCATCAGAGCGATTTACATCACAATGCCACGTCATATCCATCTGTGCCATTCGCTTTGATATGCTGCTGATGTCCAGTATTGGCCGGACAATCACCCTGCTGCATACCCATGCACTGACGGTAGAAATCAGCAGTATAATAATTAAAATGAACGGCAGCATATGAAGGAATGTAGAATTAAGTTCATCTGTGGTTGAAGCAGCAGAAACAATGGTAAGGGAACTTGGTGTTTCACAGTCTGTAAACTGTAGCACAATGGATACGGTAAAACTGTTTTCGCTTTCTGAAATGCTGCTGGTATCGCCAAAACTAACCGTATTTTCTCCCGTTACCAAAAGGGCCGCCGAATGATTGTTCATGCAGAACTCATAGATCTTATCATTCGCACTTTGAAAATCTATATGTTCCAGTTCCGCTTCCAGTTCCTCTGCCGCCATATCAATTCTACTATTGGAAAAAGCGGTATATTGACGCGGAATCACGACCATCACAATTCCATAAATAAGCAGACTACATATGGTAAGTACTGACATTACCCAGAGAAAAACCTTTGCAGAAAGGCTGTTTTTAATTTTTTGCAAGACGATATCCCACCCCTCTGATCGTTTCAATGCAGTCGGCGCCTAATTTGCGGCGCAGGTTCATAATATGTATGTTGACCGTCTTCTCATCTCCGGCAAAATCATATCCCCACACTTGATTCAGCAGATTGTCCCTGGTGAATACCCGTTCCTGATTCTCTAAGAACAATTTCAAAAGTTCAAATTCAATTTTTGTCAGAGAAACCTCATCCTGCCCACGATACACGCGCATAGTCTCTACTTCAAACCGGAGTTCTCCATATGTAATAACAGTCTGCTTTTTTGTCTGCCCCTTCGTATCTGCCGTTTTACTTCTTCTTAGCACTGCTTCCACCCTGAGCAGGACAAGTTTCAGCGAAAATGGCTTTGTGATATAATCATCAACTTGTAATTCGAATGCTTTAACCTGTGCTTCCTCATCATCCAACGCTGTCAGCATAATAACCGGCGTATCTGAACTTTCCCGTACAGTCTTGCATACACTGTATCCATCTAAACGCGGCATCATAATATCATTTAGATTTGATTTAGATTCCAGAGATTTTTTATGTTTTGCTACCTGTTTTTAATTGTAATCAAAATACCATCTATTAGCAAGAAGGACAGCAAAATTGCTGTCCTCCTTTACTCTGCCCGGTTTTCCTGTGAATGTTCTGCTTGATTCTTCGTTTGATGCTCTGCCTGATGTTCTGCTTCCTGCATTTCTCTTTTCTTCTGCTCCGCCCGTTTTTTGGCCTCGTATAGCACCCCAGGGAGAAGGTCCGTCTTAATCTCGCCCATGTACATACTCCTTTCACTAAGAATATCTATCATTCATTATATCCCCAGAAAAAGTATGCCTGATTTTGAGAAAAATATACCTTCCATCACACGATTTTCCACTTTTACACTATAATCTGTAATCCCTTTCCCAGTATTCGGATTCCCGCCAGAATACGCCACATCCGCCACAAAGCCTACCAAAAGTGCCACACATATCACAAGTGCCGCTTTCTTCGACAGCCTTTGCAGCAAATTATCCACCATCGGTGCCACCAGATAGACAATCGCCATGCCGCCAATACTGAACACCAGAATTCCCTCTGCACAGATACGTCCCTGCAGATTCAGGAAATATCCACTGTAGTCCCACCATTTCTGTCCATGATGCAGCCATTCCAGTGTTGCTGCCGTCAGATATTCTACACTTCCACACAACACCGCAATCATCCAACACTCCATCATCGGCTTCTTACGGAAATAATTCAAAAATGTCAGGATTAAGATACCTCCTGTCCCATAGATTGGAAGCCAAGGACCATGCAGTACGCCACGATTCACGAACTCTCCTGCCATAATCAGATTCAGGCAGACTTCCCAAAGCCATCCAATCATAGAAAACAGGAAAAACACATCATATCCTGCGATAAGCGGATTGCCTGTTTTGCCGAAATGTCCGGATTCTCTGCCACAATATATGGCACAAGAAAGTATGCGTAATATTTAATCACTCCTCCAATAATCGTAAACAGCCACAATAATTGAAAGAATCTGACTACCAGCATCGTCCATGATACTTTCATCCATTTCTTCACGCGAAGCAGATACACCAGACGCTGCACCGGTACTTTCTCATAGATGCGGCTCTCCAGAAACATCCGCCTGGAAATGACTGTATAAATATTGATAAAGAGATAATTAACAGCACAAAATAATAAAACACTTAGGATAATAAATACAATCCATGTCATCCGTACAGAACCTAAGATTGATTGCACAGCAGTAATCACCGTTGCAAGCAATGCCCCCGATGATATCTCGTTTACCAGATGTGCCAGAACTCCCCGGCTTCTCCCCAGGATCACTGCTCCGGAGCGCTCTTCCGTATTCCGGATTGCCTGCTTCTGGAGTTCTTCTGCCGTCTTTTTACTTTCATCTGATCTGCCATCCAAAGCTTCGACAATAACACTCCCCATCGTCGGCTGACCAGTAACTACTGCATTGGCAGTCTCCACCGCAACAGGTTCCCCAGACGGTATTTTCAGGAAATCTAAAGATCCGGTAAATTCTGTACCGATGGCTGCTGCCACCAAACATAATGCCACAAGGAGAAAATAATGTCTTTTCACTACATGCCTTGCCCGTCTCTTAATCTCTTTGCGATTGATTCTCAATTTTGTTCCTCCAATTCTTTTCTTTGGTGTATGGGTAAAAGCATATCAGATTTGGAGGACGTATTCAATGAAAAACTATAATAAATCCTTTTCCCATTTTTCTTCCAGAACAGGCACTCCCCATTCATCATTTTCATGGCTTTCTGTCAATTCAAATCCAGCCTTCCTGTATAGATTCCGTGCAGTTTCCTGAGCACTTACTGTCCATAAAAATATGTGTGAGTATTTTTTTTCTTTACAAAACGAAAGGGCTTCTTCAAGAAGTCTGCGTCCAATACCGATTCCCCGCAGTTCCGGCTCAACAAAGAAATACCGAAATTGTGCTACGCTTTCTTCCGCATGCGTGATAGCAACACATCCGGCCGGATTCCCATTATATTCTACAATCAACATACAATCTTTCTGAGGGTTAAACTTTTTCAGAAGTTCAAGTACGCCTTGTCTGAGATACGTTTTCCAGACCTCGGATGTGAAGTGCCGCTCTGTTTCATACGGGGACAGTTGCCGGTCAATCACATAAGATACATCTGCCTTTTTATATGGGCGGATTACAATATTTGCAGTAGCCTTTGTCAGATACCGCTTTACTACTTCCATTGATTTCAAGAGATTCAACTGCTCTTCTTCATTTAATTTCATAAGAATATCTTCAACTTGCTGGTTGGAACGCTCGTTTAGTTCGTGGAATAGTTTATCCCCTTTTTCTGTCAATTGAATCTTGATTACACGACTGTCTTCTTCACTTTCCTTTCTACAGATCAGATTATTTTTTTCGAATTTGTGGATAATCCGGCTCATGTATCCGCGGTCCATTTTTAATATGTTACACAATTGCGCAGCCGTACAATATTCCGTTTTGCTGATTTCAAAAAGCACCCTTGCTTCAGAAAGAGAATATCCCGAACCGAATAAATCTTTTTCCAACAACCCTAGAATATTGGTGTAAAACCGGTTAAATCCCCGTATTTCTGTAATTTTATCAATATTTCTTTCATGTTCCATCTCTTTCTTCCTCCTAAATAATAATAGTTGACTACATCAACATTTATACATCATCTTGTTGATATAGTCAACTATTTTTCCAAACTTTATAAATATAAAATCCTTTTCATAAAAGTTGATATACTATCGGATAGAATCACTTATGCTATTCCCAGTTTTATTCTCCATCTTCATTTTTCACAAATGGCTTCAACATCACCCTAATAAGTACAGAATTTGCAAACGACAAAACCGATACCCCTATCAGGCTCCAGATCACCGCCCCCACCATAATCGTAGTCTGATTTAACAAGGTAAGTATCACACACATTACTGTCAAAAAAAGAACCAACAGCATAAATGGAAGCCTCGACACCGGAATCAATATTGCATTTTTTATCATGTTCATTGTTGTATTCTTAAACTGTGCAATGAGAGGGAAAACAAAAATAATTTCTATCACATAAATTAGAATTGCTCCACCCATCAGCACGGTCCCTATCTTTTCAACACTTTTTGGAGCCGTACGTACAATCATGAAATCAACCCCCAATACCACTCCTATAACCGCAAGAATCATCCAGATAACAGTACTCTGCTTAAAATTCTTTCTAAACGCATCAAAAAAACTTCGAATAATATAGCCTTCTTCATTCACCACAATTTTCAGCATCACTGAATATAGTGCCGTTGTAGATGCACCAATAGTGATAATTGGCAGGGAACAAATCAGCCATAAAATATTCAATAAGATAAAATCAAATATCCGGGATAACGTCCGAATAAAAATATTGTCCAATAACATAGTCCACACCTCTGTATCATTATAACAACAGGAGACAGAGCCCGCAATATTGCAGTTCTGCCCCCTGCCCGTTATACATCAGCCATTTTATTCTAGTATTCCACTTTCCACATATAGCGACGTGTTGTATAATCTACGCCCGTTGCCTCAGACAGTGCTTTCATATATACATTATTCAGAACCGGTGTAAAAAGAAGATGATTAAAATATTCCGCCACAGAATCTTTCATATTGTCCAATCCCAGTTCTTTTGCATCCAATATGTATACTTTATCCCCAGCATATTTATTCATAAATGTAATTGCCCTTTCGTCTGCTTTCCTGGTTCTCCCATCTGCAACCAACACGAAGAATGCCTGGTTCTTATCTGTGATTTCAAATGGTCCATGGAAGAAATCACAACTGTTGAATGTCGGTGAATGAATCTGAAGCATCTCTAAGATGTTACAGGTTGAGAAGATATGTCCTGAACCATATGCGGGACCACTTGCCAAAACGGTAATGCATTCCTCATCCTTCATCTGCTCCGCCCACTTTTCTGCCAATGGCGTACAATATTTTCTCGCTTTTACGTAAGCCGGCTGTACCTTTGCAAATGCATCCATTGCATCCTCATAATTCTCATATCCTTCTACAACATCTACAATTGCCATTGCTATTCGAAGTGCATTACCTGCATTGGTCCTGCCTTGATCCTTATCATCTTCCCATATGCTTCCATACTGTATATTATGCTCGCAAACTTCTGTAAGTTCAGATTCATCTACATACTGGCTAATGGTAACCGCACCAAGTTCTTTTGCAATCTTAGCTGCCTCTATCGTCTCCTTCGTTCCTCTCATAGAAGTAAGCACTACAATTGAGTTCTTACCTACTTGTTTCGGCGGTGCATATACGAATTCACTGCTCGTAATCATCTGAGAACGAACAATAGTAGACTCCCGATCCATAAAATACTGTGCCGCATAATGTCCGTCATGTGATCCTCCGGCTGCAACCCATACCACATTCTTGATGCCGCCGTTACCTTCCATGTCCTTAATGATTTTTTCAATAAGCTCTCTGATTTCCATGATAACACACTCCTTTAAATGTTTATATATTCCTTTAATTTTTGATAAGATGTCCCCATCGCTGTATGGGGATCTCTTACATATTTATCATTTAATATTTCCAGGCTTAATGCCCCTTTATATCCAATATCATCCAATACCTTCAGCATTCCCGGAATGTCCAGATTCCCCTCTTCCAGAATCAGATGTCCGTTCGGTACTCCATCTGCGACATGTACATGCCTTAGATTTCCCTCCAGATCATCAACTGCCTGTCTCATCGTTTCCCCTGAAAACCCCAGTGTTGCCGTATCAATCATTCCCTTTACCGCTCCCGAACCTATCTCACGAATCATTCGGACTACATCCTTAGAATTATGTGTAGTTGTGTATTCTCTCGGTGAAGTCTCCAGCACCAAGGTAACCGCATTCTGCTCTGCCAAACGGCTAAGTTCTGCCACAGATTCTACGGATCGCTTCCAGATTTCTGACTCCTCTTCATCCAATGTCCCATAACCGGCAAGTAATACTACATACTGTCCGCCAAGTTCTGCCGCACACCGGATTGCTTTCCGAAAGGTCTCCAGACTCTTTTCTCTCCGAATTCCATCACTAGACGCGATATTTACCGGATACATACATTGTTCCGGGGTGACACACCTAACCTGCAATTTCCTATCATCCAATTTTTTCTTCAGCATAACCAGATCTGATGACAGATTCTTGTCATTAAAGTAAAAATGTGGAAAACATGCATAGAACTCAATCTCTCTCGCTCCAATTCTTTCCAGAGAATCCAGCGCATACTCCAACGAATACCGATAATACGGATAATTGGAGGTCAATATCTGTTCCTCAGTCAAATGCTTCATCTTTGTCTATCCTTTCACACCGCCTGCAGTCAAACCACGAATGAACTGTTTCTGCAAAATCAGGAACACAACTATTAGCGGAACAGATGCAATAACCATACCTGCCATCAGCATCGTCCAATTTGTAGTAGTTGTTCCCTGCAGGTTTACCAACCCGACCGGAATCGTCTTTTTCGCCGTTGATTCCAAAAGCACGTTAGCAAACATCAACTCATTCCAGACAGCACGGAAACTAACGATTGCACAGGATGCTATAATCGGCTTACTAAGCGGCATGATAATCTTCCAAAACACCTGCCTGGTCTTCGCTCCGTCAATAAATGCTGACTCATCCAGACTGACACTGATATCCTTATAAAAAGTCATAATCAGAAATGTCGCAAACGGTATTCTAAACGCTCCCGTAATAATCATCATTCCGATATATGAATCATAAAGTCCAATCACCTTTGCCATCTTGAACAAAGAAATAACCGCCGATTGCGGTGCCAGCATCAGCCCTCCAAGAATGATAACGACCCATATCTTTTTCGTTGAAAACCGAATCCTTGAAATCGGATAAGCAGCAAAACATGCAAGCAATGTAGAAAATACAGTAGAACCTACCGTTATAATTACACTGTTCTTAAAAAAAGTTCCAATTCCTGCTTTCCATGCATCCAGGTAGTTGTGGAACTGCCATACCTCCGGCAATTTCCACGGTTCAAGAAATAACTCTTTATTCGTCTTAAATCCTGTAAGTATCATCCAGATTAATGGAAGGAAGATAATCACTGCAAACAGAATCAAGAGCGCCACGATAATAACGTGCCCTATTTTTTTCGCCATATCCTCTCCTCCTTTAATCATCACCCAGGTCATAACCCTTCATCTGGAACAGACCCAGAACGAATGTAACTACAAATACAAAAAACGCTATTGCGGATGCGTATCCCATCTGATCGTTCTTGAATCCGACCTGATATAAATAAGTTGCAAGTGTCTGTGTTGCACGTCCCGGTCCCCCATTTGTCATAACATATACCTCATCGTATACACGAACCGCACCAGTGATAACAATAATCATATTAATCATAATCGTATCTTTCATCATAGGAACTGTAATCCTAAAAAATCTCTGAATCGCTCCGGCTCCGTCAATTTCAGCGGCTTCATAGATATCTTCCGAAATACTCTGCATTGCCACAATAAATAATACTACCGTATATCCAATATACTGCCATTGAGATGCTGCAGCCACACCAAAGATTGCACTGCCTGCATTCCCCAAAATATCAATACCAGACGTGTCGATTCCTATCTTCTCCAAGATCGGGTTAATCAGACCAATCGACGGACTGTATAACATCTTGAATGTAATACCAGTAACCGTAACCATCAACAGCGACGGTATAAAGTAGATTGTGCGAAACACCGATTGCCACCTTCTTAAGAATTTACTTTCTAATACTGCAGCAATTACCAATGAAATCCCGATCTGGCATACCACCGACATAACTGCAAATACCAGATTATTCTTGATTGCAATCCGAATCGTCTCATCCTCTAACAGTTCTTTATAATACTTTGCTCCTACAAATGTTACTTCTGTAGACATTGCTCCCCACTTATATAAACTATTCATAAAGTTCAATATAATCGGGAGATACAAGAATACGATGATAACCAGCATCGCCGGTGCAAGATAGATAAATGCCGTCTTTCTATTGCCCTTTCTATTCATAACCTCACTCCTTCTATGAGTGCTTTAGAAGCGTACCCGCCTGCACGGCATGGCACGCTTCTGATTATAAGCCTATAAACTCATCTATATATGCCACATCCTACTCATTCTCGGCCTTAACCTCTGCCGCTACTTTCTGAACATCTGCCATAACATCTTCTGCGGATTTACCATCCAATCCTTCCTGAAGGCTTGTCATATACTGATCTGCAATTGTTGCCTCTACCGCACAGTCAAGCCAGTCAGCAATATTCGTGTAACCTTCTGCCTGTTTATAAGCATCAGCAAGCGTTGCTGTTGAATTCTCCTCTGTAATTCCACCAACCAGTGCATTCGGCAGCCCCGCTTCACTTGTCTGCTTGTCAGCCATTTCCTTACTTGTCATAAATTTCAAGAATTTAACTGCCTCTTCCGGATGCTTGCAAGCGGAAGAAATCATCCATGCTTCTCCGCCGCCTCCAACAGTTCCCGAATCACCTGCTGCACCCTCCATAGTAGGGATTTTAAAGAATCCCCAGTTTCCGGTGCCCATACCGTCATCATACTGGGTAAACTGTGGAGTTGCGTCCAACATCATAGCTGCCTGCCCTGCACAAAATTCCTCACGAACCTGATAGTAATCCTTAGAATTCACATGATCCCCAAAGTATCCTTTGTCATTCAGATCAAGGAACGCCTGAACTGCCTTTACATAATTTTCATCTGTGAATGCTCCGCTTGACGGATCATAATCTGTATCCATAACATCTGCTGGCACCATCATTGCATTCAGCATTCCAATCCACCATGATGCATACCAAGGCGAGGAATTACCAAACGCGATTGGCGTTACCTCCGTATCATTCTTAATCGTCTCGCAGAGTGCCAAAAATTCATCCCATGTCTCAGGAATCTCATAGTTGTTTGTCTCGAACACTTCCTTATTGTACATCATGTACATAATTCCACTTCTATATGGAATCGCATATGTACTCCCATCAATTGTAGAGTTGTTCAAAAATGCCGGCAGGAAACTATCTGTCCACTCTGAATCTTCTTCCAGGTATGGTGTTAAATCAAGCGCCTTACCTCCACGTGCAAACCTCTTAACTCTTTCACCTGTCCATGACATATAGATGTCCGGCATGTCTCCGCCTGATGCGATAACTGTTAATTTATCTTTAATCGCCTCATCTGAAACATTCTCCATCTCGATATCAATATCCGGATTCTGCTCCTCAAACTCTGCAACTGCATCTTCAAAATACTGAGCATATGGTTCTTCCGGATACTTATTAAGGAATGAAAGCGTCACCTTACCATCTGCACTTTCATCCTTTTCATTATCAGAAGATCCGCCTGCTCCAGACGTTGCACATCCGCCCAATAGACCAACTACCATTGTTGAAACCAACAATACTGACACAATTTTCTTTTTCATAATCTGACCTTCCTTTCTTTACTTGCTTTGAATTTTCTTATCAACCCTGTATCAAAGATTGATGTAATCGGACAGCCGGCTTAGATCGACGTCATAACCTACACCCAATGAGCCATCCTTTACTACCACTGTCGCAGCAAATTCTGCCGCTTTCTTCAGTGAAGCATTTATCTTATCATCAGCTTTAGACTCGTCAGTCTCTGCTGATAAATAATTCATTAAAAAAGAACTGATATAGGAATCTCCTGCTCCCATAGTATCCTTTGGCTTTACCTTACAGATATCCTGGTAATAATACTTTGCTCCATCATATGCAATTGTCGCCTCATGTCCTCTGGTCGCTACTGCAACTGCACATCCCAGTTCTACACATTTCTTAAGAACTCCCTTCGCTTCCCCTTCAGATATATGGCTGCTGGAAAAGAACCCATACTTGGTATATGGTGAAATACTGTTAATGTCCTCATCTGTAAAATTGTCATAAAAATCATAACAAATAGGAATTCCAGCAGCAGATAGTTTCTTAATCTTATCTAAATTCACTCTCGCTCCCCAACTGATACATGCCACATCAAATGTCTTGATATACTCAATCTCTTCATCTGAAAATGTAAATGGGTACAGATCTGTAACTCCCTTCTTGTTCCAATCCAGGAAAATTCGGTCTCCGTCTTGCAGATCTACCAGTGCATAACCACTTGAACCAGACTCATGATGAGAATGACTGGTATCAATTCCTGCTTCTTCCAATGTCTGTTCCAGAATCCTCCCCACCTGATCATCTGCAAAAATTCCCATGAATCCTGTATCGGCTCCCTGAAGTCTTGCATTATACGCTATATTGTACTCATTTCCCCCTGGATACATACGCCCCTGATGGCAGTAGATATCCATAGTAGCAATTCCAATTCCAATAATTCTTGGTGTTTTCATTTTAATAATCTCACCTCATCTTGTATTAACTCGTCTTATAACGATTATATCCACAGAGTGCATTATTGTCAATATATTTTGATTTCAAAAAATATTTTTAGTTATTTTTTTACAATTTTTCATTTACTTTTTTGTGCAAAAAAGAGACGCCTCCATAGAAAGCATCTCTTTTTGCAGTCGTATTAACCCGTATCTATTTTTCTTTTTCACTTTGTTCTATTACATTCTTTATACATACCATTTCATAAATCTATCATTATCTCCTCTTACAATGTCCTTTACTGTATGAATTGGATCTCCATTCATATCATAAACACACATCTCTGATTCAATCACCGGTGTTCCCACCGAAAGTTGCAGCCGATCAGCAACCTCCTCCGTAGCAAAGATAATCTTCACACTTCTTCTCCCCTTATTAGAAGGAATCATGTGATATTTATTAATCAGTATATCATACAGAGACTTCGTCAGATCTTCCTGTTCCAACCCTTGCAGACTCGCCGACAAATGATTCTCCTCTATGACCAGCGGCACTCCATTCGCACAGCGAATCCGCTTTACACACATAACCGGCTCCCCTTCCTGTAGACCAAAGAATTCTTTATCCATCTCGGAAACCTCATTCTTAAGTCCCACCTCCAACACACTTGACTGGAAATCAATTCCCTGCATCTTGGCATCCTCCGTAAAACTGGTAACGCCGATTGGAAGCCTTAACATATCTGACTGGGCAACAAAACTCCCCTTCCCCTGAACTTTGATAATATACCCCTCCACTTCCAATTCTGCCATAGCATTACGGACTGTTACACGACTCATTCCATACTCCTTCTGTAACTGAGTCTCTGAAGGAATCCTGTCCCCAGGCTTCAGAATTCCCGAACGAATTTCTTTTTTAATCTTATTCTTCAGTTGCAAATACAATGGTGTCGAGTTCGTTTTCTCAATTGCACACATAACCACTCCTCCAAACTCGTATTATAACTCGTATTATTATAGTTTCATAATAAACCATTTCTCATAGAATTGCAACTTTTATATTTTGTAACTACTGACTTTGCTTTTCACTTGTATTAAGATGCCTTATAGTATTTTAGTGACTATCTTTTCATTGAGCAGGAACAGACTTAAATCACTTGAAACTTTTGCCATTTCCCGGACTTCTGCAGCCAGATAAAGATTACTGCACGAATCATCCAGTCACAGACCATCGCAACAACAATACCGATGATCTCCATATGAAGAACAATCATACTCCGCCGCCCCTAGGTCCTTCTTTCCCATACACTGCCCAATCACCGTGATGAACACTGGACCCATAGCAACTCCGGCCAAAGCAGCCAAAGACCAGATACTCTGCGCCACTCCATTTGCCGCAATCTGATAAGTGCCACCTAAGCATCCTCATCTGCAATATACTCAAAGAAATCAAAGTCTGCATAATGCTGATGCTTTACCCGATCCGCGCAGGTAAGTCCCACCATTGTTCCCGTGAACTCCCCGTATTTGCAATACTCATCCGAGAACTTCGTAGTATCGAACATACGCCCGATCTTCTCATAATTCTCGTTGTCATAACTCCACTCGAACCAAGACTTCCTGCCTTCTATATAGAGCCGCAGATAGATCGGTCTATCTGCCACAGGAATCCTTGTATTCAAGAATTCTGTCTTCTCCCCATTTTCCAGATGAATGATGGACAGCGCGCTCTGCCCCAGTGTCTCACTGTAATATTTCCTCAGATTAATATAATTCATATTATCATAATACAAGATCAATCCGGCACTGTGCTGGTGAACCTCCGGGACGAACTCCATCTTCGTGGTAATCCTTGCATACACGCTGGTCAGTTTCCGCGCAAGGATACTCACCTTGTTCAGCGAAGTCCTGGATTCCTGCCCCCGGATTCTTACATACCCCGGTCTTGCCTTCACATCTGCAAAACGCTGTGGCATAATGCGAGGCGCATAATAGAAGTTTCCTAACTCTTCTGCGTCAAAATCATCATAATCCGACACCTGTGGCATCGACACTTCCGGCAGTGAACTCTCCTCTACTTCCATCTTTGCCAAGTTACTTCCATCCGCCATATGAAGCCATCCGTCTTCTGTCCACATCATTTTCTGAATGGATGTCTCCCTTCCAAGAGTACACCGAAGTTCCGGCACAAATGGTCTGGCGCAGAGATGTACCAGATAGACTTCTCCCGTGGTAAGTTCCACATAACTTCCATGCCCGGATTTCTGTAAAACAGATTCGGGATTGTAATACTTCGGTTTCAGATGATCTGGATCCTGACGCTCATAGGATTCTCCCGGAACACTGGTCACGATCGGATTCTTCGGATCTTTCTCATATGGTCCCCACACATTCTTAGAACGCCCCATCGTCACACAATGATTATATCCGGTGCCGCCTTCCGCACACATGATATAATAATACTCACCTCTTTTTGTCAGATGAGGTGCCTCAATACAGCCACGATCCGTGCCACCTCTCCATATTCTCTTAGGATAGCCGACAATCTCCTTCTTCTCCGGCGAATACTCTGCCATGCAGATAGCACCCGGCTTCTCATATCCTTCTCTCGTCTCCCATTCCAGAGAAACTACATACTTCTTCCCATTATCATCATGAAATATCGATGCATCGAATCCAGACGAATGCAGATATACCGGATCACTCCATGGACCTCTGATATCTTTCGCCGTAATCAGGTAATTATCCACATCGAAATATCTTGCGTTCATAGAGTTCATCACTCCATATACCACATAGAACAAGTCTTCTGCCTCACAGTATGTCAGGCACGGCGCCCAGATTCCCTTTGCACTTGGCAGTTTCTTCAGATCTACCTCTTCATCATCCGTCAATACATGGGTATATAATTCCCAGCTTTTCAAATCCTTAGAGTGATAGACCGGAATTCCCGGAAACCATTCAAACGTTGAAACTGCCACATAATAATCCTCCCCTTTTCTACAAATACAGGGATCCGGATTAAATCCTTTAAATATTGGATTCTGAATCATACTCTTTCCCTCCACTTTTCACACCATTATAATAACATATCCAGCATATTGCAGATAGATTCTATGTTCTCCACGCATTTTAATGCAACACCTTCGCAGGTCCGCAGGAAGCAAGCCCGACACCAGTTCAACAGGCAGTTATTCCGTTATAGAGCCAACTGCCTATTATTTTACAATATCATAAAGATCCTCAAATGATATCTTTGTATTCACAATCTTCAGAATCCTTGCCGTATCATCAATTCTTGACACCATCCCCGTCAGTTTCAGATATTCATCTTTACAATAATACACCACTGTTACGATATCATTTTTCTTCACCTGACGTAACTTTCTGTCCAGTTCTTCCTGATACTCTTCTGAGAACTCCACTTTCGGCACCACGATCTTCTCTTTCTTGCGAAGTGCATCCGGATATCCCTTTAATGCAGCAAACGGCATGAATTGCTTCGCCCGATCTTCCCGGCTCATCTTATACACCACTTTTATGTCCTCCAATCTGACGATTTCTCTCCACCGTTGTTGCGCCCTCCTGCAGATTCATTCCCTTAAGGATTGCATTTTTCCCAAACTTCTCTTTGATATCCAGCATGGCTTTCTGCATCCGGTGCTCCCGCTCCATCTCTGCCGGATCTGTAAACAGATCATACTGTTGATACCTCTCATCCATTACATGATTAAATGACAGATTCACCCGGTGGATTGGCGCATACCTGTCTACAATTCGTTCATATAATTCCATTGCATACGAGATAATCCTCTTCGCCGAACTTGTTGTAACCGACATTGTCGCCGTTCCATGCACCGGCTTCTTATCAATCCGATTGGAATACCCAACATAAAGTGTAATGGAATCCGTAACCAGCCCCTTATCAACCAACTCCAGACAAAGCAGATCCACCATCTCTTTCACAACTAATCTTCCTTTCTCATATGAATAATCACACCCTAATACCTGACCACTGGAGATAGAATTCTCCTTTGGCTTATATGCTTTAATATCTGCCATCGTCGTAGTCTCTCTTCCCCAGGCATGATCAATCAAAAGTTCTGCATCAATTCCGAATAATTTATATAAAAGTGCTTCCTCCGCCTGGGCGATTTCACCCATTGTATGGATTCCTACTTGCTCTAACCGCCTGGCGATACCTGCTCCTATTCTCCAAAAATCCGTAAGAGGCTTGTGATTCCACAGACTTTTCCTGTAGGTCTCTTCATCCAGTATACCAATATGATCCTCCACATGCTTGGCAGTGATATCCAGGGCTATCTTGGCAAGATACAGATTCGTCCCGATTCCGCAGGTTGCCGTAATGCCAGTCGATTGCAGGACATCCTCCATAATTCTTATACTTAATTCCTTTGCCGTCATCTGATACATGGCAAGATAATCCGTCACATCCATGAACACCTCGTCAATCGAATAAACATGGATATCTTCTTTTGCAATGTATTTTAAATAAATAGCATAGATATTCGCTGAATAATCAATATATAACTGCATTCTCGGCGGCGCCATAATATATTCCATATTCTTCGGAATCTGGAATACCCGGCATCTGCCTGGAACTCCTTTTGCTTTCATGGCAGGTGATACCGCAAGGCAGATTGTCTTCTCTGTACGCTCCGGATCTGCAACTACAAGATTCGTTGTCATAGGATTCATTCTGCGTTCCACACATTCTACAGATGCGTAGAATGACTTTAAATCTATACATATATAGGTACGATTCTCCACTTGGTCTCACCTTCTATTCAAACTTATAACTTTCTATATAAATATTTTATCAGAACATACGTTCTTTTTCAAGGGGGGGTTTTTATACTACTTTCGTATATGCAGAAAAGCAGGTAAACATACGGTTCACCTGCTTCTGTTCATTAGACGTTCGATCTTAATTCTTCATTTTTTTCATAATATGCCAATAGTTTACAACAATTTCCCATAGTCCTCATCAGACACAGATTCGCACCATTCCGTTTTCGTCTCTTCCCCCGGAACCTCAATTGCAAGATGCTGGAACCAACTGTCTCCTGCTGCGCCGTGCCAATGTTTCACACCTGATGGGATATTTACGACATCACCTGCGTGCAATTCCTGCGCCGGTTTGCCCCATTCCTGATACCAGCCTCTTCCACCGGTTACCAGAAGGATCTGTCCGCCGCCTGATTTAGCATGATGGACGTGCCAGTTGTTACGGCAGCCTGGTTCGAACGTTACGTTTCCTACACCAACTCCTTCTGTCGTCAGCATCTTCAGATAACTTTCTCCTACGAAGAACTGTCCATATGGATTAACCTCGCCCATGTCAAATACGGCGCCACCGCCCAAATCCTGTTTTATCTGTTCTATACTCATAATCTGATACCTCCTGAAAATATAGTGTATAATGGATTTTTTTCTTTCTGTTGATATTATATTCCTAATATATCATATATGTCTAATACTTAGGTTGAATGGTTCTTCATGCCTTTTACGCATAGAAAATGAAGACTCTCCCACACGGGAGTTTGACAATTGAATATTAGGAAAAACACTTGCTTTGTACACAACTACGTATCGATTTAATCTGTCGAAAAGTGAAGGCTCAACATAAGTTCTTGAAGAATATCGCATGATTATTTACACAATGTTTGACTTTTGTTTGAGTTTTATTAATTTGCATATTCTCGATGCCACTGACAGTTCCCTCCGGATGCTATGGCAACAAAAAGCGCACCTGCCGTGAGACAAATGCACTTAGCCGTAGGCTAATACAACTATTCCAACTTCGATACCGCCTTCAGATACAACAAGACAGATACAATAATAGCAACCGTTACGATTCCATAATATACATATACAATATGAATCGCATTGATATCACTTCCTGCCAATGTATAAATCAATACCGAAAGCGTAGATGCCAATGAACTGGAAATCTGACGTATCGTGTTGAAAACCGCGCTTCCGTCTATACGGATATTTCCGGTAAGTTTGCTAAGCGCCATAGTCGTAGCAGGGGAATTCAACACAGACATCGCAATCGTCTGAAGTGCAAAGGTTACTGCAATGTATATAATTCCTGTATTTTCCGAGAAGCAGATTCCCATGACAGAGTATACTGCAAATAGAATAATACCAGCGAAAAACATAGGCTTAATCCCCATTTTATCATAGATTCTGCCTGCATACAGCGTCGTAAATACGGCCAGAATTGATCCAACAAGCGTTGCATATCCATAAGCCGAATCAGAGAAGCCACAGATAGATTTTGTAAAAATCGGCAGAATCACTCCCGTTCCCATGGCAATCAAATACAGACAAATGCTGATTACAACTGCAATCAGAAAAGAAGCTTTTTTAAATACTCGCAGATTCAACATCGGCTTTTTTGAGGTAAGCTGAAGCCTCGAAAATATAGCAAGGGAAATAACACCTATCAACATCAGTCCGCCACTTGTTAGTTTCAGAACTGAACCGCTTCCCATGTTGCTGACACCAATTAGCAGAGTGGTAAAGCCGACAGCCGAAAGAAGAACATAACCTACATTTAATTCGGCATCTGTCCGCGGGATGATATTTTTCATAAAGATACTTCCAACAACAATGAGCACAAGTCCAAACACAAACAAGGACGCAAACACACCGCGCCACCCGACTGCTTCCAGCATCAGCCCCGCATAAGTCGGACCTACCACAGTAGATACCATAGACGCCATGGAAAATGCCGCCATAACCCTTCCGTGCTTCTCAGCTGGATAGAGATTCAAAAGCATAATCTGCCCGAAAGGAATCATCATGCCGCATCCAACTGCCTGAACCAAACGACTGACAAGCAATACCGGGAAAGCCTGCGCCAAAAATGCAAATAGAGAACCCAACGTATATGCTAACATTGTCGCAAAAAAATAAATCTTGTTCGGCACCTTCTTAAGCAGAAATGCCGTAACAGGAATAATAATTCCTGATATTAATGTTGCACCGCTTGTCAGCCATTGAGCGAGATTGGCAGACACCCCAAAATATTCCGTAAAGTTCGGAATCATATTTGCCGTAACCGTAGTAGACATCGCTGTAACAAAAGTTCCAACAATCAAAGTAAGAAAAATACCCGTTCGCTGCTTTGGCGAGATTGTATTGTTTTCCAAGTTTATTCCTCCAATCTGTATCATACTTTTTGGCAATCTAAAACTTAATCGTCACGTTAAAAGCCCTATCCGGATCTGCCGCAGTCTGAATCGCCTCGGAGATCTGCTCCAACGGAAATTCCTGTGTAATAATAGATTCCAGATTCCATTTTCCACTTGCCATGATTGCCATAACATCCCGCACATCTTCTGGGAAATAACCGCCAGATCCAATAATGCTTTTTTGTGCATAAGTCATATGCAGAAGATCAAGCTGGCGTGGTTTATTGTTCACAGCCACTGCTACGAAACGACTAATGATCTTTCCATGCTGCATGAAAGAATCCAGAATGTTTTCCGCACCTGCAGCATCAATCCAGCAATCAATATTTGGTACCATGCCGGTCAGAGAAGGGGCAGTTCCAAAGTATTCCGCTGCCCTTTCCACAAAATCCTCTTTTCCCGTGTTGCAAACAGCAAATCCCAACTCCTCTGCAATCCCCAAGCGGAAATCCGATACATCACAAAGCATAACCTTATCCATTCCGAAATATTTCAAAGCAACAGCGGCAGCAATGCCAATCGTTCCGCAGCCAAACACTACGGCACTCTCTCCCTTTTGCGGCTGTCCACGGCGGGCAGCGCGGCATCCTACTGTAAAAGGTTCAATCAAACATGCCAGCCGATCTGATATTTCCTCCGGGACGGCATAAAGAGAATGGTCACGCCTGGCTTCCGGCACAAGAATATACTCTGAAAATCCGCCAATCGTACCTGCACGTTTCGTATCATTTTTCGCATTGCGGGGGTATGGATAAACACGCTCTCCCACCTTAAATCCGGTTACATTCTTACCTACTTCCACGACACGGGAAACGGTTTCATGTCCAAACTCACCTCCCACCTTGATTCGATGACCTGTGTTCGGACCTTTCACATAAACTGCCACATCAGTTCCACAGATACTGGAATAAATGTTTTGAATAATCACATCATTATCGCCGCAAACGGGATCTGGTAATTCCCGAACTTCTACATTTTCCTGTCCTAAATAAATTGTCACTTTCATCTGCATACCTCCTGATTTTTATTCTTTACTCCCAATATTACGATTCCTCCATTCTGTGCCATACCTTTTGATTGATGTTTTCCATCATCTGTTCCATCGTGCGTTCCGTCAACTGTATATCCTTTGATGAAATACCGGAACACAATGTATTGTAGAAATCACTGTGTATTTCTTTGATACGATTTACTGCCGGAATACCTTTCTCCGTAAGATACAAATGCCTGATGCGCCTGTCCTTTTCATCACTGGCTGTTTCCACATATCCGATTTCTACCAGTTTTTTAATAATCTTAGTCAATGTTGCCTTATCAACCCGTATATACTCTACCATTTCCTGCGCAGATGTCCCCGGGTGGTCGTAGATATATTCCACATAAAATTGCTGTCCCCAGCCGATTTCAAAATCCGCCAATCCGTGATCATAATACATCTTCATCAGACGGTCCAGAATAGAGATGCAGCGTCCGATATTTGGAAAAATATTATTCATGTAATTTTCACCTCCATTTTCCGCATTATAGTATAGCACAAAATAGTAGCGTTCGCCACTATTTTTGCTCCTGGACAATAAGCTGCATAAAACATTAGGGTTAAAGGTAATTGCCCCTGACGATGTTATGCTTAGTCCAAACCTCTTGAAATAAAATAGTTTAAGTACAGGCAGATTTCACTGCACCAGAATTTAGCCTTACACATAAGACATGTGTAATTTAGTCTCGCACACTATTTTCAGATGCCCGTTTTGCATGAGTAAAATTTAGTTTTTCATTTAAGTGTAGAAAAGCAGGTAAACATACGGTTCACCTGCTTCTGTTCATTAGACGTTCGATTTTAATTCTTCATTTTATTCCATAATACGCCAATAGTTTACAACAATTTCCCATAGTCCTCATCAGACACCGATTCGCACCATTCCTGATACCAGCCTCTTCCACCGGTTACCAGAAGGATCTGTCCGCTGCCTGATTTTGCATGGTGGATGTGCCACTTGTTACGGCAGCCTGGTTCGAACGTTACGTTTCTTACACCAACTCCTTCTGTCGTCAGCATCTTCAGATAACTTTCTCCTACGAAGAACTGTCCATATGGATTTTTTCTTTCTGTTGATATTATATTCCCAATGTATCATATATGTCTAATACTTAGGTTGAATGGTTTTTCATGCCTTTTATGCATAGAAAAAGGAGGATTCAAAGATCCTCCTCAATAATAAACCATGTGCAAAAAGATAGAATCGTTTAGGTTTCGCAGGCTTCTATCTCCTTAATATTTGTCTCATTCCCCTGAATCAGATACGTATTTCCTCCTCCGCAATACGGACAAGTCCTTCCATATTCAACCGTGCTGTATGTCCTCTCACAATCCTCGCAATAAGTAACTGCGGGAATCTTCTCAACGATCAATTCTGCTCCTTTTAGTAACTCCGTCCGGTCGACTGCCCATTTCCAGCACTCTGTCAGATAGTCCGATAACACCGCAGACACCTCGCCGATTTCCAGCGTAACACTGGAAATCTTACTTAAGGAGTTCTCTTTCCCCACTTCGGTCAGGCTGTCAATAATATGAAATACAATTCCAAGTTCATGCATCGGCTATTTCTCCTTCTTACCGAACCGAATCTTCAATTCTCGCTTCAGCATGTATGGCAGGATTGCTTTCATCTTATCTTCTGTCTTCACCATCTTACTGCATTCCGGATGCTCTCTGTGAAGGTGGATTGCATCGAATTCGCACTTTGTCGTACACAAACCGCAGCCAATACATTTGTTCTCATCTACCACAGACGCACCACATCCCAGGCATCTCGCAGTCTCAATCTTCACTTGTTCTTCTGTAAACGTCTTCTTCGCATCTCGGAACGAATACTTAGAATCAATCGTACGATCTAAATTTACCGTTTGACGCTCAGAATGATCATAACTGTTCACATTAATCGCAAGATTCTTCTTATCAAGTTCCACAAACTGTCGGCGATTACGTCCGATCGTCAGGCTTGCATTCTCATGTACGAAGCGATGGATCGATTCTGCTCCCTGCTTTCCTGCCGCAATAGCATCAATTGCGAATTTCGGTCCGGTGTACACATCTCCGCCAACGAAGATATCCGGTTCCGCCGTCTGATAAGTAAGCGCATCCGCTTTCGCGCCATTTCCTCTTCCCAGTTCAACCTTAGACCCTTGAAGCAAATCTCCCCACTGGATACTCTGACCAATACTTAAGAATACATGATCACATGCAACTGTAATGGTGTCACTCTCATCATATTTCGGACTGAATCTATGTTCCTCATCAAAAACAGAGAGACATCTCTTTAATACAATTCCTGTCACCTTGCCATCTTCTGTCAGGATCTCTTTCGGTCCCCATCCACAATGGATCACAACATTTTCTTCCTCTGCCTCCATGATCTCTTCCGCAGATGCCGGCATCTCTTCTCTGGACTCCAGACAATACATGGACACCTCTTCCGAACCACAGCGTCTTCCCGTACGTGCCACATCGATGGCAACATTGCCGCCTCCGATTATCACAGACCTGCCTGTCACCTTATATGTATCGTCCTCTGCCACGGTATGCAGGAACTCCACAGCACTCATAACACCTTTTGCATCCTCACCATGGATTCCGGCACTTCGACTTCCCTGACATCCGATTGCAAGATAGAATGCCTCATACCCCTGAAATCGCAATTCTTCCAGCGTAATATCTTTTCCGACTTCCACGCCGCACTTAATTTCTACACCTAATTCACGGATAATCTCTATCTCCGCATCCACCACATCTTTTTCCAATTTAAAAGATGGGATGCCATATACCAGCATACCCCCCGGACGATCATTCTTCTCAAACACGGTTGGATGATATCCTTTGGTCGCCAGATAGAACGCACAGCTTAAGCCCGCCGGTCCGGCACCAATAATCGCAATCTTCTGCGGAAATGGTCCCCGAAGTGTAGGAGTAACTACCGGAGGTATATATCTGGTCTCTGCTTTTAGATCCTGCTCTGCGATATCCCTGTACTGCAATATGTGCAGGACAGGCAGTCTTACACGGAGCGGTTCCGGTATCATAACAGTTGATTCGGTTATTGTCACGGTAATCTACATCCCATTTCTCCGGTCCCCACTTTACTCTATCCGGCAGTTCATGCTTTGGATATTCTACCGGTCCATCTTTGGTACAGAGTTTCTGACCTAATTTTACCGCGCCGGCAGGACAATATTCTACGCAGCGCCCACACGCCACACAGTTCTCCTTCTCCACTCTGGCAACATAAGCAGAACGGGACATGTTCGGTGTATTGAATAACTGTGAGGTACGAAGCGCATTACAGATTTCTACATTGCAATTACAAATACCGATAATCTTATCCTCACCGTCAATATTCGTGATCTGATGAACGAATCCATTATCTTCTGCCTTCTGGAAGATCTCAAGAACTTCTTCTCTTGTAATATATCTGCCTTTTTGTACTTCCACCATGAAGTCCGCCATATCCCCTACACCGATGCACCAGTCCTCCGGGTCATCCGCACAGCCTTCTCCCAGGACAGTGCGAGAATAGCGGCAGGAACATGGGGTTGCTGCATACTTGCCGTCGTATTTATCCAGCCAATGCGAGATGTGCTCAATACTGATAGATTTATTTTCCGCCTCGATTGCCTTCTCCACCGGGATTACATGCATCCCGATACCGGCACCTCCGGGCGGTACCATCGGAGTAATCTTTTCAAGTGGCAGGAAGGTCATACGCTCAAAGAATTTTGCCACTTCCGGATGCTCTCTGATCTGCTCCATATTCATATTCAGATATTCCGCACTACCCGGAACAAACATAGGCAGGATATACTGTTTCTCATGTCTGGGATTCTCCCATCCGAATTCAATAATTCCGATCTCACCCATTCGCTGCAGCAGATCTTTCAGATACTCTCGTTCCATCCCTGTCAGTTTTACCATCTCATCCAGGGTCTTAGGCTTACGAACACCCATCTTCAATGCAACCTCTGCCATCTCATCCGTTACGACTCCTGCCAGCCCCCAATATTCCGGATCATCTGCCGTCACTTTTACCCCGATTCGGTCAGTGATCATTTGCCCGAGTTTTAGAATCGGTTCACGGCCTTCTACTTTTTTCTTTGCCATATCTTCACTCCTCCTGCCTCTTCTACGCGTTCCACTGCGCTACTTCTCTTCGAAGCCAGTCGAACCACTGTTCCATCCCCTCGCCAGTCTTTGCACAGATAGGGATTACCGTTGCTTTCGGATTACGCATGTGCACGTACTCTTTACATTTCTCCATATCAAAGTCAAAATATGGCAGAACGTCCATTTTATTTACCAGTACCACATCACACACGCTGAACATCAGCGGATACTTAAGCGGCTTATCATGCCCTTCCGGAACGGAAAGAACCATAGCATTTTTAGAAGCTCCAGTATCAAATTCTGCCGGACAGACCAGATTGCCCACATTCTCAAGAATCACCAGGTCCAGTCCGTCCACGCCAAAGTTCTCAATTCCTTGTCTAGTCATATCAGCATCCAGATGGCACATACCTCCAGTATGCAGTTGGATTGCCTTCGCTCCCAGTTGTTCTATAGTACGTGCATCTACATCGGAATCGATATCCGCTTCCATGACTCCAATCTTCATCTCATCCCGAAGTGCCTCTATGGTTCGGCTAAGTGTCGTCGTCTTACCGGAGCCAGGACTTGACATCAGATTCAGAAGATAGACTCCCTGCTCTTTTAATTCCTTGCGAAGTTCCTCCGCCTGTTTGTCATTGTTCTCAAATATACTCTGCTTTACTTCAATTACTCTGAATTTGTCCATCTTATTCTCCTTCCTCCCTTAATATGCTTCAATACTTTTAATCGTCATGTCTGTTCCTGATATCGGCGCCAGTTTTACACTCCCGCATAACGGGCATCTGAGATTGCATGTAACCGCCCTGCATTCCTCTCCACAGTCCAAACACCGAGCAATCCCTGGAACCATCTCGATCTGGAGTTCTGTATCTTCGTATTTCGTCCGAGCAGTTACTGCTATCCAGCTATCTTCCATAAAATGTGCTTCTACACCGCTTAATTCCCCAATCTCCAGTACAATCTTATTCGCACCTTCCATACGTTCTTGCTCAAGAATGCCATCCATCATCTTGACAATGGCATCGCATAATCCTAATTCATGCATAACTTTGCCTCTTACCGTTTTACATTCTTTGCAATCATCTTGCCTGCTTTCTTTACCACATGCTCTGCCACCTTGATCGGCATCGTCTCAAAACTACCTGCCTGTACCGGACGCATTTCTCTGGTCTTTTCTAACTTGATCGCATCAAATTCACACTTTGTGGTACATAGTCCACAGCCAACACATAGATACGAATCCACCTTCGTAGCACCACAACTTAAGCATCGTGCCGTCTCCTTCTTTACCTGCTCTTCGGTAAATGTAACACGGGTATCTCCAAAACTCTTTGCCTTAGCAGAATTATAACCTGGAATCTGGCGCCTGCAGTTATCAAATGACTCAATCGGAATCAGAACATTCTTCTTATCCAGCGCACGATAATTCCTCCTGTCACGTCCCATCGTCAGAGTCTGTCCCGGCTGAACATAACGGTGCAATGATATTGCCGCTTCTTTGCCGGCTGCAATCGCATCAATCGCAAATTTCGGTCCTGTATATACATCACCTCCGGCAAAGATATCCGGTTCTGTCGTCTGGTAAGTAAGTGCATCTGCCTTCACGGTGCCATTCCGATTCAATTCCACTTTTGTCCCTGCAAGAAGGTCTCCCCACTCAATGGACTGTCCAACGGACATCAGGATATTCTCACATTCTACCGTAAGAAGGTCACTCTCGTCATACTGCGGTGCAAACCGATGATTCGCATCGAATACTGCCGTGCATTTTTTAAGGACAATTCCCTTTACTTTTCCATCTTCTGTCAGAATCTCTTTTGGTCCCCAGCCATTCTGTACCTGGATACCTTCTTCTTCTGCCTCTTTCACTTCATCTTCCGCTGCCGGCATAATATCTCTGGACTCCAGACAGAACATGGAAACAGTATCAGATCCCACACGGGCTGCCGTTCTTGCCACATCCACAGCCACATTGCCGCCACCGATTACAACTGTCCTTCCTGTCAGTGTGATATCTTTTCCAAGATTCACATCTGTCATAAACTTGACACCTGCCAGGACACCGTCTGCCTCTTCGCCAGGCACACCGACACTGCGACCTCCCTGTGCGCCAATCGCAAGATAGAAGGCCTTAAATCCTTGTGTCCTCAGTTCTTCTATCGTAATATCTTTGCCAACTTTAACTCCACATCTGAATTCCACGCCCATCTCACGCAGGATATCAATCTCTGCCTCTACCACATCCTTCTCTAACCGGAAAGACGGGATTCCATTCATCAGCATACCACCCGGACGCATAGCCTTATCGAATACTACCGGAGAATAGCCCTTTTGTGCCAGGTAAAACGCACAACTCATACCAGCAGGACCTGCTCCGATAATCGCGATCTTCTGCGGATAAGGTCTCCCAATCTGATTCACCATCGGAGGAATGTATCTGGTCTCTGCATATAGGTCATGATCTGCTATAAACCGCTTTACTTCATCAATGGCAACCGCTTCGTCCACATTTCCACGTGTACATTCCGTCTCACAGCGATGGTTACAGATGCGGCCGCATACTGCCGGAAATGGATTTTCTTTCTTAATCAAAGCCAATGCATCCTTGTATCTTCCTTCTGCTGCCAGCCTGAGATATCCCTGTACTGCAATATGTGCCGGACAGGCAGTCTTACACGGTGCAGTTCCGGTTGGCACAACATCTTCTCTATTTTCTCTGTAATCTACATTCCAGTCTTTCTTACTCCACAGGCTGTCACTCATCTTTTTATATTCCACATGTGGGAGCGGAGTTTCCGTACATAATTTCTGTCCCAGTTTCAGCGCATTGCCCGGACAGTTCTCCACACATTGTCCACATGCCACACATTTGCTCTCATCAATAACAGCCGTATAATTAGAACGGATCAAGTCTCTGGCGCCATACATCATACCGACACGAAGTCCAAAACAGGAACATGCACAACAGTTACAGATTGCCGCGCTCTCTCCTGCTTCTTCCACATTCGGAATATCATGCATCAGTCCATTGTCTTCTGCGCGTTTGATAATCTCATACACTTCTTCCCGAGATATCTGGCGAGCCCGTCCGGTCCGGATGTAATGTTCTGCACCTTTTCCCATCTGGATACACATATCTTCTTCCAGATGCCCGCAGCTATCCCCAAGAACACGTCTGGATGCACGGCAGGAACAAGGCGATACAGAGAAAATATCGTATTTATCGATATAATAGCTTAACCGGTCATATTTATGGACTCCTTTTACATTCTTTAAAGCGCTCTCCACGGGAATCACCCTCATAAGTCCATAGCCGTTCGGCATCATCGGTGCCATATTCGCCATACGAATCCGAGTGTATTCTTCAAATGCTCTTGCCACCTCCGGATGCGTCTTTAGAAGATCCTGATTATTCACCAGCATCTCCATAATTCCCGGTGCGAATATCTGCATATAATACCGGTCCTTCTTATCTATCGGATCTGTCGTCACCCGGAATACGCCAATCCATGCCAAATGCTCTGCCAGTCTATGTACTTCCTCCTCCGATTTCCCTACCTTTTTTGCAAGATACTCCACCGTACGCTCTTTTCTAAGTCCACAGGCAATGGCTACATCCGCTTCATCATCCGTTAGAATCGAGGCCAGAGAATAATATTCCGGTGCATTCTCATCAATCTTATTGACCACTCCGGTTAAGCCTCCCACGATTTTACACAATTTTACAATCTTGGGTCTCAGTTCCTGTTTTTTCATCTGTATTTCCTCCTTTACGTTATATGTGATTCCGCTCTTTACTGGAATTACCAGTAATTATATTTTGTTAAATACTTATCTAAGTTATAACATTTTTCACAAAATACAGTCAATAAAACCTACTTGTTTTGTATGATCTTTCATCCTTTTATTGCGTTTTTTTTATATTTATGCTAGACTCTGATTATCTGGTATTACCAGAGCGCCAACATAACAGGAGTGCTACTATGGGATTCAAGAAAATATCTGCCCCTTCTCTAAAAGGGCTTTTTGTAAAAGAATTAGAAAGTATGATTTTATCAGGGGAACTTCAGGTTGGAGAGAAACTGCCCTCAGAACGTATCCTTGCCGAGCAGATGGGGGTCAGCCGTACCATTGTGAATGCCGGGCTGGCAGAGATGGAAGGAAAAGGATTCCTTGAGATCCGTCCGCGTATTGGAGTCTTTGTCGCAGACTATCGGCGCAGCGGTTCCCTGACTACCCTCGTATCTATCATGAGTTATAACGGCAGAATGCTTCGTAGGGACGAGGTAAAGGCTTTGCTGGAAGTCCGGTCGGCTCTGGAAACCCTGATTTTAAAACTGGTAGTCCCGAAGATCACTATGAAAGAATTCCTGACGATGGAACAGATTCTGGAGGATATCCGTAACTGCCAGAACGGCACAGAATTCGCTGACTGCTGTTTTAGATTCGACCATGAATTATGTATTATCAGCGGGAATATCCTTCTGCCTCTGTATTACGGCTCTTTCCGGGAACCATGCTGTAATCTGTGGCTTCGGTATTATCAACTCTATGGAAAAGAACCGCTCATCCAATATAACGAGCAACTCCTTGCATTTATTCGCAGTGGAGATCTTACAAAGGCACTGAAATTGTCAGAATATCGATTGAAAGAGACGATTGATGGGGAGAGACAACTATATTATTAAAAAAAGGAGGGGAATCCCTCCTTGTAATCTCAGTTTTCTTCCTGCTTCAGACATCTCTCCAAATCCTGCTTCATATCCGCCATCGTGATAGACGCAAGTTCACGCTCCATCGCATTCTGCACTCGCACCAGCTTATCATCCAGAATATTATGGATATTCCTTCCTACTGGGCATGCCGGATTCGGATTCTCATGAAAATGAAATAATGTATTATCCTCTACACAGTCTCTCACCTCGGGGTGTTATGTTCATTGCACACCATTTTTATTCCTGCAATAGCCAATCAACTATATCGTAAATTTCAATACCTTCGTAACTGTATTTCGAATGTCGTGTCCTGGCAATGATTTTTTTGGGATAAGCATCTCGAATTTGCAGCAACGGTGAACATTCTCTTTCCAGCGTTTTCTGCTCCGAAATGTTATCACTGACCTGGATATAAATTTTCTCGCTCCCTTTTTGTGCTACAAAATCGATTTCCTTCTGATATAGTTTTCCGACATACACATCATATCCCCGGCGAAGCAGTTCAATGCAAACTATATTCTCGTATACCCTGCCGTAATCAATATTCCGGCTTCCCAGAACTGCATATCGGATGCCCGTATCACACAGATAAAATTTCTCAGAACTTTCCAGATACTTTTTTCCGCGAATATCATAGCGCTTCGTGTCATAAAAAACAAAGGCGTTACACAAATATTTGATATACCTGCCAACGGTTACATGATTGGTTGTTGTCTTGTTCGCCGTCAAAAGCTGACTTACCTTATTCGGAGACGTCAGATTACTGATGTTGTCCATGAGAAATTCACTCAATCGCTGTAAAACCAAAGTATCCGGCAGAGAATATTTCTGCACAAGATCTCTTGTGACAATCGTTTCATAAACTTCTTTAATATAATTAATTCTGTCCTGTTCCGTTCTGTAAATGTAAGAGCCTGCCAGGCCTCCCTTCATGGAATATTCATCAAAAAGTTTCTCTTTGTCACCAGTTTCACTATAATATTGGCAGTATTCCCGGAAACTAAATGGGAATACATGAATCTCTATATAACGTCCGGTAAAAAGAGTTGCCAGATCAGCACTCAATAAAAAAGCATTAGAACCTGTAACATAAATATCATATTTTTCTTTGGAGTAAAGACTGTTGATTGCCAACTCAAATTGGGGACACATCTGGACTTCATCCACGAAAAGGTAGTTCATTCTTTCCGTCTGGTAATGCTCCTCCACATAAGCATGGAGCGCGTGATATTCTTTGAGTTCTTCATATGCCAGATCCATAAAATCAACAAAAATGATATTGATATTTTCAAAATGACTTTTCAGATACTCAATATATGCCCGCATCAATTCTGACTTTCCCGAACGGCGAATACCTGTAATAATTTTAATATCCGGGGTTTGGTTTAGTTCCACGATTCTGTTCAGATACTCTGTTCTCACTATTCTTTTCATATTCTCACTCACTTTCAAAAAATGAAAATTTTTGTTTTTTTGAAACTCTCTCTTAGGATCTATTATACTATCATAAAATAGTATATGCAAGCGACCGGTTTCAAAACTATATTTTTTTTGATTTTTTGAAAGTAATTTGGCTTCTCGTGGGATACCACTCTATCCTTCTTATGCTCTCCCAGGAAAGAGGCATATTGCGCAGCCGCCTCATTCCAGTGTTCATCCTCCACAAAATACTGGTCACACCGCAGATGAGCAGGAAAAACAGATGGCTGGTAAATAACAAGTGAAACACCACCGCCAGGGTTTGTTGCAGACGCAAAATTCTAGACACAGACTTTTTTATCGTCATATGATCTCGCAGCCTCCAGGGTTCTTTTCTTGGACGCCACAATCGTCGCAGCCTTGCCTTCTCTAACCTGCTCTTCCAATAAAAGTTTACTTTGATTTGTTTTGAATAAACAACATGAATTTGTTATATTATAAGTAGTTAATTTCCAGCCCCAAGCGGTAAATCTACCGGACCTGCCACTACACAATGTACGTCTTCGGCGCGGCAGTTCCTTACGGATGCTTTGGCAACGAAAAGTTAGCACATTAGAAAAGAGGCAGGTGAATATATGCAAATCTATGTTCAGGTAAAGGCACTGGGAAAACGCCGCCCAATACTTAACAAACTCCCAAGAGAAATCCCTGACAACCTAACTTCACTTCAGGAGTTCCTGACAGAAATCGTCCGACAGGAAGTGGAAAGTTACAACCGCAAAGGCAAAGATGTACAGTTGATCCCATTTCTGACAAAAGAGGAATTGGAGAATCAGACCGAGACCGGCAAAGTAGGGTTCGGAAGAATCTATTCCGACAGAAAGGCTGATTTGGCAAAAGCCACCGAGAATGCCATTCAATGCTACAAGGACGGTCTGGTCCGAGTCTTCAGAAATGAGGACGAATTGACAGATCTGGAAGGACCACTGACCATACAGGCGGAAGATAGTTTTACATTTATACGTCTGACCTTTTTAGCCGGGCGCATGTGGTAATAACGGAGGGTGTGAAGAATGAACAAGGAAACGTTAAATATAAACCAGGATAAATGGAAAGAAGTACAGAAAAATGCAAAACGGCGCGCGCTGACAGATGGCGGTCTGGCAGATGCATTATGCAATCTGGCGGCAAACTACTATGGCGGAAATGCATTTCAATCTGTGTGGCAAATTCTGATGCGGATATATGGAAAGGCACCAAACCAAGTTAAAACCATCGAAGAATTCTGGGCATCGTCTTTGAAGAATGCGGTCATATTTCTGGTGGGGAAAGACAGACAGGCAGATATGGAAGCAATGTCGCAAATACGGCTTGAATGCCAGTTCTCAGATTCCATGTGGCGGCGCAGCTACCGGACTCAGGATGTGGGATATCACGCTGTCAATTTGATCTATTCCGTATGCCATTGGATTTACTGGACTTTCTATGAGAAATCTGTCAAAGAGATGCTGTTTTATCAGCACGACTGGATTCGCGGCTATGATATGTATCTGGCACTGGAGATCAGAAACGGGAACCTGGACATCATAGACCTGATGAAAGAAGCCATGTATGGTGATAATCAAGAAATTCTGCTGTCAAGAGTGATGATTGTTGCAATCGTCATCAGCGGTAATGAAGAATTGATCGATCTGCTGCTCAGACTCCTGGTGGCGGCAAGGCTTCAGGAGGGACTTCGTCAGCAGATTCTGGAAAGCGCCGATGCCGGAAGCACCGAAACGCTGATCAAATTCTTGAAAGTGTGTATCGAAGAAGATTTCTTCCGTTACAGCAGCACAATCCGTGCCTTTGACACATGGACAGGCCTTGGATATGGGGATGCTAAGCCTGCGGTCGTGAAGAAATGTGCCGCGTTAGCCTATGAATGCCTGACTGATAGGCAAACCAGGGAACGATATCTGAACAGCGCTAATAATCAGGAAGCCTATTTCGCATTGTGGAGTACAGGATGTTACGACATCGAGAAAACCGATTGGATGGCTTGCAGACTTCTGGAAGACGAGAAGAAATATCGCCGTATTCTCGGATGGCTGTTTGTAAGCCGCACCGACAGTTCCTCCTATCAGATGAAAATGGCAGAACGATATATCGAAGAAAGAGAGGAAGAAATTCTGGCATGGGTTACCAGTAATCTATCCGTGACACAGAAATTAATGAGCAGTTATACATACAGCCGTGACAAATGGGAATGCCTTCCTGTAGAGAATTCTAACCTGCCTTCCGACGCCAGAGAGCGTCAAAAACTTTTCTATCAGTTAAAAAGCGTGGCAGAATTTATCGGTGGCAAAAGCAAGACATTTACGGGCAATCCTTTTGAATTTACAAGCATCACGCTTGAAAATACCCGGGTAATCAGCTGCATGATGAGCCTGGCGGGTTATGATATGAATCAGCTGCTTGTAGATGAACTGGCAGCCTTAAGACAACATATGAATACGAATCAACGTCAGGCATTTTACACGAATTTCCTTGCCCCGGGGAAGAACTTCAAGCATCGGGAATATCTGCGAAGTGCTTTGGAGGACAAAAGCATCTATGTAAAAGAACTGGCAGTAAAACGACTGGCAAAATGCAATCTGCTGGATGAAGATATGGAGGTTCTTGCGGATAGCCTGCGCTCAAAAAGCAGCAGTCTGCGAAAAGGAGTTATCTTGATTCTACAGGCGCAGAGTCCTTCGAAACTGAATCCTCTTATCGGGAAGATGCTCGCTTCTGATGAAGAATACCAGATTCAGGCGGGAATCGAACTGCTTCTGTCGTTGAAAAAGGAACATCCTGAAATTCAGAATGCTCAGGAAGCGCAACTGGCAAAACTGTATGATTCAAAATTATCTACGCAAACCTCAATACTGCTGGAGCAGCTAAGATACCAGACCAAACACCTGGAAGAATCTTATACAGAAGAAAACGGATTCGGACTTTATGACCCGCAGGTGGCTGTAACACAAATAACACGCTCAAATATTCAGGAAGTTCCAGCCCAGAAACCCGGACTTCTTACCCGATTATTTGGAAAACGAAATGAGAAAGCCAGCATTTATTCTGAAAAAGAATTGAAACAAACCTTCCCGTCACAGGCGGAATTCGAAGATCTGATAGACCGTATGAATGCGGTCTTTGTAAGGCACGCAGATTACGAATATGAAGTGATTAACTGGGATAGTTCCAAAACAAAGATTTTATTTGGAGACTCCAATAACTCAACGATCCGTATCCCGGCGAAGTTTGGACGATTTCATTTTTCAGCAGAGCGGGGAGCGCTGAAACTTGAGATGATTCCGTTCTATCAAGAGTTTATTGAGGCAGCAGGCGTCTATGCCACGGATATTGAAAAACTGATGGGAATGCGTTATGTAACCTACCGCTGGAGAGGCGACAATATGTACGGACTGGAATATCTCCCGTGGTTTGAAGCGTTCCTGAAAAGGGGGCTTACTGTCAATTACAATCCGGCAGGCTATGAGAAATATAAAGGCCGATACTGGCAGATTAATGACATATTGAAACTGCTGCTTCAACTGTTTGATCCCCATGAATGCTTTACGCTTGCCATGAAATTTTACCGGAGTATGCTGCAGGTTCTTGGCGAAGAAAATCTGGGGAAAAGTTATGTGACAAAGAAAGACGACCGTACGGTTTTCTATCACAATTACAATCAATATCCTGTCAATCATAAGGTTATCGCATTCTGGAGGCAGATGATGCGAGAATCTGCCACGCAGGAGAAAGATTTTGAAGAATGGTTTCTGGAGGAGCATTGGCTGGAACGCCAGTTAACGGATCACATTGTAATAACCGGACCTGACATGGGAGATTATTTCCGGGCCGTGGATATACAACTGATACCGAAAGATGCGCTGTATAAAAAACTTTTGCTTGGGAACAACGCCGCCACCAATATCCGTATGCTGACGAACCCCACTCGCTGGCAACAGGGGCGAATCATCTATGAGACCTACCCATGGGCGAAAGACTTCGTGAACCAGATTGTGCTTCGTATTGTAGAAGTTGAGGAAAAGAGAGGCGAACTGCCGACAGCACTGACACCCGTGGCTCAGGCAATTGAACGTTTTGAAGGTGCGGAATATTTCTGCCATCTGCTTGCTGCCCTTGGCAAAGAGAATTTCTTCCGTGGCTACGAGTATTCTTCCAATACGACTAAGAAAGCCGTTTTAAGCCGCCTGCTGAAACGTTGTTATCCGTCAAAGAACGATACACCTGATAAACTGAAGCAATATCTGGCACAGACGGATATTAAAGAAAAGCGTCTTGCCGAAGCAGTCATGTATGCGCCTCAATGGGCAGGCTTTGCCGAGGAGATTCTTGGATGGCCGGGGCTGAAATGTGCAGTATGGTTCTTCCATGCTCATATTAACGAGACCTTCTCAGCTGAGAAAGAAACAGAAACAGCCATCTACTCTCCAATCTCGCCGCAGCAGTTTAATGACGGTGCCTTTGATAAGAACTGGTTTTTTAACGCATACAATAAACTGGGTGAAAAGCATTTCATGATATTATACAAATCAGCCAAATACATCACCGCCGGAAGCAACCAGCACCGCCGTTCCCAGCTTTATGCGGATGCGGTATTAGGACATCTGGATGCAGATACATTAAAGGCGGAAATAATCGCAAAACGCAATCAGGAAAAACTGCGCTGTTATCCTCTGATTCCAATTCCTGAAGATCATACAGATGAAGCATTGCACCGATATGAATTCATCCAGAAATTCCTAAAAGAAAGCAAGCAATTCGGCGCACAGCGTCGGGCAAGCGAGAAGAAAGCCTGCGATACTGCCTTAGAAAATCTGGCGATTACTACCGGTTTCATGGATGTGAACCGGATGACCTGGTACCTGGAAAGCGAGAAATTAGAAGAAATCCGCCCGCTTATGGAGCCACAGGAATTAGACGGGGTTCGTATCTGGCTGGAAATTGATGAAGATGGTACAGCAAAACTGGCGATTGAAAAGAATGGGAAACGGCAGAAGACACTTCCAAAGACTTTGAATAAGAATGAGACTGTTCTAACATTAAAAGATACAATCAAGGAATTAAAAGAACAGAAACGACGCGCAAAAGAGAGTCTGGAACGTGCCATGGTTGAAAGCACGGATTTTTCCTTAAGGGAACTTGATAAGATCAGCGATAACCCTGTACTGTTTCCGATGCTGAATGCTTTAGTATGGACAAATGGTGCAATAAATGGATTCCTGGAAAAAGAAAATGAGAAACTTGTTCTTAAGGATCTCCAAGGAAAAAAGCAACTGCTGCACTGTGAGGAACCGCTTCGGGCGGCTCATCCGTACGATCTGATGAAAGCCGGAGAATGGGCGGAGTTCATGCATTTCTTCTATGAACATAAGATTGTGCAGCCATTTAAACAGGTATTCCGGGAGTATTATCCGATGATAGACGATGAACGCCAGGAAAAGAATATTTCCAGAAGATATGCCGGACATCAGGTACAGCCTCAGAAGACGGTAGCACTTCTTAAGGGACGCGGCTGGACCGTTGACTATGAAGAAGGCTTGCAGAAAGTCTACTATAAGGAGAATCTCATTGTCCGCATGTATGCCCTTGCAGACTGGTTTTCCCCTGCCGATATCGAGGCACCCACACTGGAAACCATCCGCTTCTTTGATCGGAATACGGAGGATATAGTAAATCTAGAAGAAATCCCACCAATCCTCTTCTCCGAAGCCATGCGGGACATGGATCTGGTTGTCAGCGTTGCCCATGTAGGCGGCGTCGACCCGGAAGCAAGTCACTCTACGGTAGAGATGCGTACTGCGATTGCAGCGGAACTGGTGAAACTCTTAAAACTTACCAACGTGTCCTTTATCGGCTCTCATGCAAAGATTCAGGGAAGCCTGAACAACTATTCTGTTCATATGGGATCGGGAATTGTTCATGGAGAAGGCATTGGCATGATTGCAATTCTCCCGATCCATTCTCAGGCAAGAGGACGTATCTTCCTGCCATTTGCAGATGAAGATCCGAAGACGGCAGAGATCATGTCGAAGATTATTCTGCTGTCGGAGGATAAGAAGATCAAAGATCCTAGTATATTGAATCAGATTAGAGATTGAATCATCTTAATGCTTTCTGACAGATACTTATTCTTATGCATGATCAGATGAATCTCTCTAATTGCAGTAATCCCTTCTAAAGGCAGGATGACTAGTTCTCCTGCCTTCCATTCTTTCTCTACAACTCTTCTTGAGAAAACAGCGATGCCACGCCCTCGAATAACAGCATTCTTAATTGCCTCCGTATTGGTACTGCAAAAAGTCCTTTTCAGATGTATTCCATGCTCTTCAAATATCTTCTCTATTTGATTACGTTCTGTACTACCTCTCTCCCTACTGATATAATCCTGCCCATCCAGCATATCTAATGTGACTTTTCTCTTATCAGCAAGTCCATGATCCTTCCCACATACAACAACCAGTTCATCATCACATACCGGCATTATGTTCAGATCTTTGCTCTTAACAATTCCTTCCACAATCCCCAGATCCACTTCATTATTCAAAACAGCCTGCTCAATGTCAGCCGAATTATCAACCAGAACACTGATCTCACATTCCGGCATCCTTTCTCTGGCTTCATCCAATATATCATTGATGAGACATGTTCCAACAGTCACACTGCACCCTATGCGCAGGCTGGTCTTCTTCGAAGCATCATCCATCGCCCGTTCCATTTGCTCAAAAGAGTCCAAAATATGACGGGAAAAGGAGAGCATCAGTTCCCCTTCCCTTGTTAAATATATTTTCTGCGACAGTCTTTCAAAAAGCCTGACTCCATAATATTTCTCCAATTCAGCAATCGCCTGGCTAACCGTTGGCTGGGAGATATGCAGCCGCTTTGCCGCCATGCTCATCCCGCCTTCATCAGCCACTGTAGTAAATATCTGCAAATGACGTATCGTCATACTTCCTCCAATCTTATATCGCCCCCATCAGAGCATATATCAAAGTTCCCACTACACCGCTTCCCAGGATTATCGTGATTGCATTGGTCTTAAACTTCCTGAGTAAGAATAGCGCTACAATAAAAATTCCCAATTCAACCACTCGAAGATCACCAATCACCACATCCTGTATCTCCGCCTGAAACAGCCCAAGCATAAGAATCGATGCACCCGCAGAGCCAATCAACGCTACTACCGCTGGCCGCATCGCTCCAAGCACAATCTGCACTCCGCTCACGGTACGATATTTATAATAGAAATGCGCCAAAATCAGACAGATGCAGAATGATGGGATAATGCAGCCGATCGTACATATGAGTACTCCCGGCACTCCCGCAATCCTCATTCCTACAAAGGTCGCAGAATTAATGGAGATCGGTCCCGGAGTCATCTCTGCCACCGTAATAAGATCCGAAAATTCTTCCAACGTCATCAGCCCATAGATATTCACAATCTGCTCCTGAATCAGCGGAATCGCCGCGTACCCGCCGCCTACGCTGAATAAGCCTACCTGAATAAAAGCAAAAAATAATTTGAATAATAACATCTATGCCACCTTGCCTTTCTTCCCTTTAAGAGTAACCGCCAGATCCAAAAATCCTATTCCAAGACAAGTTAGAATCACAATCATTGCACTGACATCCAAAAGATAAGTTGCAATAAATGCTACTACCATCATCACGATATATAAAGTTCTTTTTGTTTTTAATACATTTCCCGCCAGATTAATCACTACATCAAAGATAACCGCAGCCACTCCTGCTCTCATGACCTGAAGCGCTACTGCAATATACGCATTGGTACGGAATTGCTCATAGAATATGGAAATGATGGAAATAATAATCATCGGCGGCAGAATCGTTCCCAAGATTGCCGTCAGAGAACCCACAACACCAGCCATCCGATAACCAATGATTACAGATGCATTAACCGGAAGTGGTCCGGGCGATGACTGAGTGATTGCGGTCACATCCAGCATCTCATCTTCTTCCAGCCACTGCAATTCCTCGACATATCTCTTCTTCATTAAAGAAACAATTACAAATCCGCCACCAAAAGTGCAGGCACTTAAGACGAACATAGATTTGAACAATGTCCATAGTTTACTATAATCCTTTTTCATAATGACCTCCATCGATCTTTTCTTTCTAACAAGGAGATTCTATCATGAACATTATTATTTGTAAAATACATAAGTTTTATCAGTCTTATAGGTATATGCCTATTAAAAAACTGTTGATTCATGGTAATTATCCACGTACCAACAGTTTTCTATATCATCCTCTTATATGCTATTAACTTCTTGCCAAGCCGTCAACAGATAACACTACACCTGAGATATAACTTGCCATATCACTTGCCAGGAACAAGAATGCATTCGCGATATCTCTCGGCTCACCGATTCTTCCAAGCGGAATCGTCTTAATCAATGGTGCTATCATAGCCTCCGGCAATGCTGCTACCATATCTGTCTTCGTAATTCCAGGTGCCACAGCATTCACTCTTATATTGAATGGTGCCAATTCTCTTGCCAATGAAAGAGTAAATCCATTTACCGCAAACTTACTTGTCGGATACCCAACACCTGACGGCTGTCCATACTTGCTTACCATGGAACTTGTATTCAATATCACGCCATCGTGCTGTTCCTTCATAATAGGAGTCACTGCCTTTGATACATTAAACAATGCGTTCACGTTTAAATTCATAATCTTCTCAAAATCTTCAGCAGAAAGTTCTTCAATCGGTCCTTTTTGTGAGATACCCGCATTATTTACAACGATATCGATACGTCCGTACTTGTCCTTGATCTCATGAATCACACGCTCTACTTCTTCATAATTGTTCAGGTTCGGGTAGTAGCCATCTGCTTCGATGTTCTCTTCCTTCAGGGAATTAAGCGCCTTATCCACGGTCTCCTTCCTTGAACCGAACAGAATCACCTTCGCACCATTCTCACAGAATGTTTTTACCGTCTCAAAACCAATTCCTCTCGTTCCTCCGGTAACAATAGCAATTTTTCCTTTTAACATAATGTACCTCCTTTATAATTGCAATCATAACTTTACCAATGATCAGTCAATTAATTTCTTTCTAATATTTTAGCATTTCTGGTTTGAAAACGGAACCGGATTTATATAAGTAGATTATTTAACAAAAATTGTTCTCTATCCTCATTTAACTTCTTTTATACCTTCTAATTTTCATTCACGAACCATCCTTTGCAGACATCAATCCAGCATTCAGGCACTGCAAATTTCTCTAATTCCGTATCTCCGATATGCTCCCTCACAACAACCCGATCACCCAGACCTGCCTGGTCAAAATATTTTTTTACATTCTCATATGACATTTTCCTTTACCTCCTGATTTTCCTATTCTTTAAAACACTGTAACTATTGGGTATCTTCACAGTTACAAAATTTTTTTCTTCGTTACCTCATTATAGTCTCCAATATATAATAAGTAAAACAAATAATTCTAATGCTATCATTAGGAAAGGCGATTTGTCATATGGAACGTTATCTTGCGCTACAGAAAATCATTGAAATGAAAAGTTTTACGAAAGCCGCTGAAGCACTTGGGTATACGCAGTCCTCTGTCAGCCAGATGATTGCATCTCTGGAAAATGAACTGTCCATGAAACTGCTTGTCCGTTCACGTACCGGGGTCAGGCTTACTTTAGAAGGGAAAGAATTGTACCCATTTATTGAAAGGACTATCCTCCAATATCGGGCTATGCAAGAAAAAGCGATGGAGATCAAAGGGCTGGAGACCGGGATTATACGGGTGGGCACCATCACAAGCATCACCTGCCACTGGATGCCTATGCTCATAAGAGGCTTCCAGCAACTTTATCCCAATGTCCAGTTTGTTTTTCACGATGGAGATTATACATCCATACAGGAATGGATAAAAACCGGGCTTGTTGATTTTGGTTTTATCACTCCTGACGCTGTTACAGGCTTGGAGACAATCAAAATAAAAGATGGAGAAATGCTGGCAGTTCTTCCGAAAAATCATCCATTGGCAGAAAAACCGATGGTACCTCTGCATTCTCTCACAAAAGAACCTTTCATCTTGCTGGAAGAGGGGCATTATAACGAACCGCTGGAAGCATTCCATGCTGCCGGATTGGAGCCTAATATTAAATACACGATTCACGATGATTTTGCGATCATGACCATGGTGGAGGCTGGACTTGGCGTGGGGATTCTGGCAAAACTGATGCTTAGACGCACCAATTATGATATTGTGTGCCTCCCAACCGAGCCTCCAATCTATCGGAAACTGGCAATCGGCTTCAAAGAGAAAGACAGCCTTCCTATTGCCAGTAAATATTTCATCAAATACCTGTTGGAAAATGCGGACAAACTGCCTTAAAACCAAAAGTCCGCTCTTCAAAATAAATATTTTTTATAATGTTACCCAGTTCTCTTTCCTTAAGGAGTTCAAGCACTCGTACCCCCGTAATGTTTTGCGGATACATCAACATTTTTGAGAGACATATTTTATCTAAAAAACCTCCATAATATAAATGTTTTTGATTCGTTACACTTATATTATGGAGGACATCACCTTCAACATGTTGCAGATGGTTAACTTTCAAAAAGATAAAACAATTTCACCAACTCTCTTTCCAGATATAATACCTCTGTTTTGCTCTCCTCTTTTTCCTCGTGATCAGTTTTAATCACTAGAATTTGGGTTTGACACCAGACCTTTTTATTTTCATACAGCCATTTCTTGGCATCACCTTCTTCAGGATATTCCGAAAATCTAACATCGCTGCTGCTTGCATTTACCAATTGCCACATTATACCCAACGCCTGTCTTCGCCTCACTGTCATGCTTCGGCATAGCAATGCGTAATTATCCCTATTTACACTAAGGGAAATTTTTTCATATCCCTTGTTTTTCAACAATACAATCATTTCCTGCATTAATTTACTGTCAACACCCTACTGCCGAAACTCCTTTTTTACCGAAATAGCAAACTCCGGTGTATGGTCATCCACATTTTCCACTTTATTCGGAAATCTTTCCGCAAACACTCCTGCCAGAATTCCTGCACATCTCTTTTTCCATAGTATGATAGCAAAGGAAATCTCCGTTTTCTGTTTCAATTTTTTCATACGAACTAATCAAACCACTCCCTTTCTGATATTTGCGTATGAAAAAACGAGGGTAATTAAGCCCTCGTCTTTTCATGGTATTATTTTACTTTATTTTGGAAGGCAATAGTGAGTATTCTTTCCCTTGCCTTCCTGGACAATAAGCCCGCTTCCTATCATTTTCTTCAGCAGCCGTCCGCATGTTGTCTGGCCGATACCCAGCAGTATTTCAACCTCTTTTCTTGTGACAAATCCCCGTTCCTTTGCCAGTGCAATCACTTTTTCTTCTGTCGCGTTGCTTTCGGAACCAGCATTTTCCGGTTCTTTCTGTTCCGTCTTTGCGTTCAAGTTGGGAAGAATGATCTTAAACGCATTATCGGACGTTTCAATCTTTGGCGTCATCCCGGTTCCTTCATAGGCATCCATGATTTTCAGGATTCCGGTGCCATAGGCTTCAATCAGCTCCAGACGGTAAAATACATTTGCCAGTTTTACGTTCCGGCAGACGGAAATTCCCATCGTCACATCCTTTAAGGTCACGCCGCTTACCAGACCACCTATGGACGTAAATTCAATCCGATCTGTATATATATTGATAAAGGTACTGGCACGGAAGGAATATTCACGGTGTACCAGAAGGTTCAAAAGAGCCTCCCTGACAGCCACCTCCGGGTAGTCCCGCCTGTCGATACGACGAAGTTTGTTAAAAGACGAATGGGTCTGATTGCGAAAATCAATAAAATCATAAACATCATCCATCTGCTGGAACAGGGAACCGGTAAATTCTTTCCGATCCTTAAATTGCTTCTGGTTTGTACCTTCAAAAACAGCAGCCTTGATCGTATGCACGCACTGGTCGGAAAGCAACAGCCCCAGATTCGTATAAACGCCATCCTGTGTCATAATCCCAAGAGTTTTCATTTGTGCCTGCCCAAACTTTATATTCTGATCCGCAAATTCTTTTCCGGCTTTCTCAAAGGTCAAATTCTGCTCCAAAGACCGTATTTCCTCAAAGTAATCCCCATCCGTTTCCTTAATCATGTGCCGGATCGCCGTATTGGTAGCTGGCACGGAAGAATATCCCTGACGGACATAAACTCCTTCGGGACGCAGCCCTTTTTTCGCAATATAATAAGGACGCTCCGTTCCCTGCTGAATATCAACCGCAACAATTTTCTTTCCGTCTACCATCAAGGTCTCATAATGGAGAAACATAGTTAAGTCCGGTTTGATTGCATCCCGAACCATATTTCTGACCTGCAAGGAAGCACCGTCCGGGTCGTCCAGCCCCGACACAGTTCCATCATCCTGGACACCAATGTATAGTTTTCCGCCTTCGCAATTTGCAAAAGCAATGATTTCTTTTTTGATGTCATCCACCACGATTGCTTTCAGTTCAACTGTTTCGCTTTCCTGAAAAGTCATCTGATCGCCTCCCAAATTTATTCTACCCACATTCTAACCGTTCTAACCATTCTTGTCAACCCGTTTGGTTAGAATGGTTAGAATAAATCGTGAGATATGGGAAAACGGATCCGTATATGGCCTTTTCAAGACATGTCAAAAGAATATGTCCCAAATTTTGTGCAGTATTCGGGATATATTCTAGCCACCATTCTTTTCACCAGTAGTTAGTATCGAAGTTATGTCACGCATTTTATACATTATCCGTGACATCCGTTATGCACTCGGCAGATAAATCCAGTCGTGTATCAGACACACGCTGGGTTCGTCCTCCCTGGGAACCAGCCGGTAGGTACATTCCTTTTGAAAATAGGTATGAAAAAAGAGCGTCCATCTAATCAGATGAAACGCTCTGGCTTACGGCATAGATGCCAATAATATTCAATTTTGTCTCGACTAATAACTTATCTAGAATCTCTCCAATATCCCCATTGATACAGATAGATTTCTTTTTTATCTCATCAGGAGCGTATGCCTCGCCATAATTAAGACATACATACATTGCATCTTTCCAGTCATTCGTCATGCGCCAAAAACTATATTTTACTATGGTTGGCGTGTTGAAGCCGACTGCTGCCTCTAAAAACAGCACCTTCATATTCTGATGTCTCCTCAAAAAGTCCGTATAATGCTCCGAAGCACGATGCCAGCCTTCATCTTCAACAAAGGTGTTATCTGCACGGAGATTCATGCTCATTGGTTTACCACATTTCAGGCAATATGGAACAAGTTCAGAAGGAACCTCCATCTTCGGTGTTATACCTTCAGGCAAGACCAACATACCGTTCCCGTCAATCACATATCCCTGTGCCTCGACCATTTTGCAAATCGTGTCCTCATTTTCATAAGTAGCCGTGTGACATGGATCGCTGCACTGGAACAGGCCATAATCTCCCTGGGTATAGAATAACCGGTGTTTATCAAAGCCGGCTTTCTGGAAACAATGATCTACATTGGTTGTCAACACGAAATAGTCCTTATCCTTAACCATCTCATATAACTTGTTATAAACCGATTTGGGTGCGCTCATATATCGGTTGATATAGATATAGCGGCTCCAGTAGGCCCAATATTCTTCCAATGTATTGTATGGATAAAAACCGCCGGAGTACATATCACTGAAATGATACTTTTCAGCAAAGTCATGGAAATACTTATCAAAGCGTTCTCCCGTATAAACAAAACCAGCGGAAGTGGAAAGACCAGCCCCTGCGCCGATAACCACAGCATCCGCACCGTTCAATGCTTCTCGCAGTTTATTGACGCCATCCGGAGTATCGTCTGATTTAGGAATTCTCCAGCCAAACATTACACACACCACCTTTCCTCATCAGACAGAATCAATTCTGCCTGTAATTGTTCAATCATCACTCCGATACTCATATTTTTCCTGTTTGAGATATGATTTGGATTAAGAGAAGAGCCCCGCAGGTTCATTTTTCTGCAGGGCTTCTCTTTTTTTGCCGAATAAATCAGCATTTTCTTAAAATTCATAAGGTGGATTGCCGGAAAAATCTGCGATCACACCATCAGGATTTTCCAGATAAAATACCTCAAAAATCGGGTTATCTGCGGTCTGATACTGCCCCTTGACAATCGGGTTTGCGATGCACATTTCCTTTGCTGCCATGTTGTTTTCAAACACAGCCTTGCCATGCAGACGAATCCACGCATAGGACGGACTCGAAACAGAGATCTCAATTTCAGGATTCACCTGCATATCCTTGTAAACATCCTTTGTGTTGTTGGTGCAGAACCACAGCTTATCGTCCATTTCCCCTGCAAACATGAACGGGCGGCACTTTGCTTTTCCATCACGTCCTACGGTTGCCAGATACTGAACAGGATTCTCACGTAAAAATTCGATTACTTTCTTCATTGTACTTACCTCCAAATTTGTTTATAGCCTTTCGCTTTTGTTGATTATATTGTAGCAATCCTTCTTTTTTCTGTGAAGTACGCACAATATTGTGGTATAGTTACCTATAAGATACTATGAAAGGAGTGCATTACATGGAAACCACAAAAGAAATTGCCAGTAAACCAGCAAAGGCATTACCGGATTGTCCGGTAGAGACAACTTTATCCTTAATCAGTGATAAATGGAAAGTGCTGATTCTGCGTGATTTATTACCCGGAACTAAACGCTTCGGAGAATTAAAAAAATCCATCGGACATGTGACGCAAAAAGTTCTAACTGCACAACTTCGCCAGATGGAAGAAAGTGGTCTGGTTATCCGTACCGTTTTCCCGGAAGTTCCTCCCCATGTAGAATACACACTGACAGAACTTGGATACAGCCTCAAGCCTATTCTAGATGCCATGTGGGATTGGGGTGAAGATTACAAAGCCAAAAACTCACAGTAACCAGCATCCGGCTAAAAAAATTGACGATAGAGGATACCTTCTACTAATCATAATTCTACTTTCGTCCCGTGGTTTTCACTTTTGCCACGGAGTATAGACTTTTGCCAAAAAGTACAGGGTTTCGTCCCATGGTATTCATTTTCCCAATACCACGGAACAAAACCCTGTTTGCAACTTCCCAAGAGCGCAGGTCGCCTTTACCCATTTCATTTGTGAGGGTAGAAGGTCTAGTTCCGGTTATCACGGTTGTCACATCTGCCCTTATCCTGAAAGAAAAAGCAACCATGATGTCCGGTATTGGTACAGTCCTGGCACTGATCGGACTGTTCCTTTCTGAATACAGAGGAAAGATACAAAAATAGAAGGAGATCTGAAATGGATTTACAGAATGAAAAATGCGTCATGGGCATTGACGAAAATCTGCCGCTTGGCATTATCGCAAATACGGCGGCTATCTATGCTCATATACTAACTCTACTATCCCATTGCCGCTTCTTGTCTGAACAAAATCCAATTTTACTTCATTATCAATCTCATCAAAAAGTTTTATACCGTTTCCAAGAATCGTTGGAATAACAGAAATATGGAACCTGTCAATTAATTCTTCCTGCATGAGTTGATTGATAATATTTGCTCCACCGCATATCCAAATATCTTTTCCAGATTCTTTCTTCAGATTTTTTATCAAATCACCCGGGCTGCTATTTACAAACATGATTTCCGAATTTGATGGGATTTTGTTGTGCGTAATAACATAACTTTTTAGACCTTCATATACCCACTGTTCTGGAGACAACTCCGTCACAATCTGATGGTAAGTGTTATATCCCATTACAACTGTATCAACCTTCTTAAGAAACAAAGAATAACCGTCTGCCCCTTCCATATCCTCATCACTACCATATTCATTTAACCAATCTACTTTCCCATTTTTATCTGCAATATAACCATCAAGGCTTATGGCAATGTACAAAATAACTTTTCTCATTTTCTAACCTTTCTACAAATTCCTATCCTTCTTCTTCCTCTAATCCCTGCATTCACAGCAAATAAATTCGTTCCTCCTCGTTACTTGGTACTTTTATTATATCATGAAAATCCTTGAATTTTCTATCCCTCTTTTGTATACTATAGATGTGAATGGCGGTGCGTCTCTAAGGAGCGTACTTGGGAGAATTGGATGCGTCCGGTTCTCCTTTTAATTTGCAATAAAATTTATAAGCAACAATGACATCTCAGGGGCATTGTTTTCCGCCCCCATTTCCCCTTATGTTTCCTTCTATATCTCATTTATTTTATTTCCGCCCTTTTGTAAACCCTATATAATATAGGTTGAAAAATCAAACATACTACTGCGTAAATTGGAATAAGAACGGCCACCGATGTCATAACTTTTCCACCAATCTCTACAAGTCCGGATTCCTTAATATCCAGATATATTTCCAATAACTGATCTGGGAGAAGGAACATATTTCCGGCAATGTAATGATTCTACTCAGAAATGGAAACGCACATAATACAATGAAAGGCATAACAATTGCGGCTGGCGTAGAACGGGTAAGTGCCGATACCAGCATTGCAAGTGCAGATGCAAATACAGTTCCTATATATCCTCCCAAAATAATAAAAAGATAAGCCTGTAAAAAGGTAATATTATAAACACTTCTCCACAAATCCAACTGGATAGGGCAATTCGCGCCGTCCGTCCCTAACACAAAAAGCACAATAAAAGTGTATAAAAGTACAAAAACCACATAGAAACCCGAAACAATACAAAATCCAGCCTTTATTTTTGATAAGCTGGTGCTAGAATATAATTAGTACAAGTTAGACATGGAAATTTCTTAACATAAAAGTATAATAGAAACAGATGGAGGAAAAGGACATGGCTACACAGTACACAGAAGAATTTAAGAATGATGCAGTGAGATATTGGAAGGAGCATCCTGAGTTAGGAATCGCTAAATGCGCAAAAAACCTAGGAATCAGTAAGACTGCTCTCTCGAATTGGAGAAAACTGTATGATACAAATGAGGGGACTGTTCCAACCAGAGGGCGGGGCAATTTTGAGAGTGATGAAGCAAAGGAAATCGCACGCCTGCGTAAAGAATTGAGAGATACGCAGGATGCCTTAGATATATTAAAAAAAACAATCGGCATACTGGGAAAATGACAGAGGTCCTGTTCCTGGAGACTGCCCAGTATGAGGAGAATCTTCGGGAACAGGGGGAACGCCGGCTGAATGTCTCCGGTGTGCTGAGAATACTAGGCGTTTCAAGAAGTGGATATCTTAGTTGGAAGAAAAGGCTGCCCTCAGATAGAGAGCGGAGAAAAGAATCCTTGAAAGAAAAAATCCTCGCAATTTATGAGGAATCCCATCAGAATTACGGTGCTCCCTGCTCCACTGCTGGCTCATCCCTTAAAACATCCATAATCTTTTGCATAATATGTTCTTCTGAATCAGAAAAAGTTACAACCATTATTTTCCCATGCCATCACTCCATCATTTCCTGTCCAAAGCATATTATCCTACACTGTCATTTCTTAAAGCATCCGCCAAGTTGCAGTTCAGCATCCGTTTTCCACCGATATAATAAGCTAAAGCAACAAATCCAAAAATAGCCAGAATAAATATTACAATCGGCACAATCGGAACCTTCACCAAAAATTCCATCGGATTCAGATAACTTGCCGTTATCATAAAACCAACGGACAGTACTGTGAGTGGCAAAGTAATCAGTAATGGACGGCCAGCAATAACCAGCGCTTCAATACAGAACATTTTCCGCATACTTTCTGGTGTCATGCCAACAGACATATACTGTGCAAATTCTCTCTTTCTCTGACGCAGAAATCCCAATGTATTAGAGAATACATTTGCAATTCCAATAACAGCAAGCAAAGCACAGAACGCCCCCAAAATCAACATGGCGCCTTTCTGCATATTCTCGTTTGATACTTTTTCCTGGATACGGTTTTCGCTTTCTACCTTATATTCACGGCTAATAACCTGCACGATATCTGCCTCTAATACATTCAATTCCGTAAGTGTGATTCCCTCCTCGGCAAGTACCCGGATATAGGTATCTGCCTCTGAATTTCCAATCTGTCCAGCGATTTTTTCCCACATAGATAGGGGAATAAACTGCACCAAGGCATAATTCGCATACTCTTCCCTTAAAACCGGAGTTTCCTGTGTAAACCCAAGCACCGGAATTTCTATCGAATTTTCTACCTGCCCGGCGTTCTGCAAAATGATTGTACTCTGTTCCTCTTTGATAAAAGGAACATACTCTTTGTAACGGAAATTGCTGTTTACACTGTCCCAAATACGGTTCAATACAATACTTCCGTCACCCTCTGACGTTATGCCAATCTGCTCACAATACTCTTTAAAGCCTGCATCATCCATAATCACAATAGGAGCCGTCACCAAATAGGAATCCTCTCCCACAGTTACGGAACTGCCCGCCACTGCTCCCAGACCGCCCAGTGTATTCACTTCATCACTGATATCCGTTTCTGGAATGGAACATACTGCCTCAGCTTTCTGATACACAATACTGCTCTTTACTCCCTGCACTCCCTTGATTTCTTCCGCCTGCTCTATGTTCTCTATTCCTGTGTCTTTCACTGTTACCATCACGTCCCATGCGTCCTGATATCTTTCAAAATAGGTGTGGTTTGTGCTGATACCGGAAAGGGTAAAAAAGCACAGCATAACTGTAAAGCCCAGGAATGAGAGGGTTAAAGATAGTGTGGATGTACGCAGGGCTTTCTTCTGTGCTTTCAATGCATTGCCGGCCAGTTCACCTTCCATTCCAAACAGCAATGACAGGATATGGGAATGTTTCTTCTTTTTCAACCGCAGTTCACCCATATTCCGTATCGCCTCAAGCGGCGTCAGTCTGCTTAACTTCCTTGCTGGTAACCATACAGAAATAAGTACAGTCAGAACGGATACAAAAATGGTAGCCATAAATATCAGAGGATGGTACTGGAAAACTGCTTCATGCCGTCCGGCCACATCTGCCGCCAATAGATTGATTGCCTGAATCACTCCAAAACTAAGAGCAATCCCGCCGATGCTCCCAACCAGTATCGGCACTGCACAAAGCGCTGCTGCCTCCTGCATCAGACAGGTGCGGATTTGTCCCGGTGTAGCCCCAATGCTGGAAAAAATCCCGAACTGGTGAATTCTCGCATTCATGGTCACCGCAAAAGAATTGTGGATAATCAAGATCAAGGCCAGAGACATGATAATCAGTATAACCAGATAAAACGCCATCAGAAGCGGCGGTTCTTCATCCTGCGGATCGTGGATCAGATATCTGGATAGCAGCAGTTCATGATAGGATGCCGCGTCTGCATCCAAACCAAGTTTCTCTGTTATGAGCGGCATATCCTGATAAATGGTTCTGTTATTTTGAAAATACACATCTACCACAATTTCTGGTTCTTCTGATAGTTCCTCATTGACCACCGCTTTCTCCACGTTCGCAAAATTCTGTATCATGGTCAAATCATCTTCATCAATCTCATCCGTGATACGTCCCTGCCAGTCACCTTCTTCTAAAACAATCTTTTCCACGTCATAGTTCCAGAAATTGAAAAACAAACTGCACAATAAAGACAAAAACAACGCCGAAATAAATGCCGCAACCATAATAGATACACTGGAAGCGCGGTTCTTTTTCATAAAACTTGCTGAGTAATCTTTCCACATTTTGCTTACCCCCGTTTCCCCTGAAGGATACCATGATGCCATTCGGCAGAACTGCGGAAATGATCGCTAATGATGCGCCCGTCCTCTATCGTTACAATACGGTCTGCTTCCAGTGCAATCTTTTCATCATGAGTAATCAGCAGGATTGTCTGGTTCAAATTACGGTTAGACAATTTCAGCATATCAATGATTTCCTTTGAGTTTTTCTGGTCCAGGTTCCCGGTTGGCTCATCAGCAAGTAAAAGTGCCGGACGGTAAATCAAAGACCTTGCTATGGCGGCACGCTGCTGCTGTCCGCCGGATAACTGGTTTGGAAGAAAGTCCAGCTTATCAGCAATGCCTAATGTGTTTATGACCTGTTCAAAATACTCCTGGCTCGGTTTCCTTTTGTCCAGAGAAAGCGGCATGAGGATATTTTTCCGAATGGTAATTGTCGGAATCAGATTATAAAACTGATAGACCAGCCCCACTTTCCTTCTCCGGAAAATAGCCGACTGTGTCCGGTTCATGGTAGAAATATCCGTTCCTTCCACCACAACTTTTCCCTCTGTTGGCTGATCCACGCTTCCAAGAATATGTAAAAGCGTTGATTTTCCTGAACCGGATGCGCCTACAATAGCAACAAACTCTCCTTTATCCACAGACAGGTCAATCCTGTCTAAAGCCGTAACCTGATTATTGCCCGAACCATATACTTTTCTGATTCCTTCGCATTTTAATATTTCCATGACGTCCGCTCCTTCTTGTTATAGGCTGATATTCACTGCCACTCGAAAAAATGCTTCGCATTTTCCCTCGTTGACTTGCGAAGTATGCTTTCCAACTGCAGACTCGAGAAAATGCTTCGCATTTTCCCTCGTTAAACTATCAGCTGCTTCCGCAGCTACGCTGTTCACTCCGCTCACAGTTAAAAGATGCTTCGCATCTTTTGATAGTTTACATTATAACAAAGAAAAGTGACATCTCAGTGACTGTACATAATTTCTTCGAAATCATGTGTCTCCGACGGATACGCAGCAACTTTCTGCGGTATCGCAGAAACTGCCCTGTGCGCGTAAATTCTTATTTCAAAACACGCTCCACCTGACCGCAGATTCCGGGCAGTGATATTGCCATTCTGCAGTTCGAAAATAGAATGTGCCAGGGACAATCCAATCCCTATCCCATTTCCGGCAGCACCTTTCCCTCGATAAAACCGTTCAAAAAGGTGTGGTATATCTTCTGCCTGAAAGCCCTCTCCATCATCCCATATCAGGATTTCCGCATAAAGCGGATTGCTGGAATAATCACAATGTACTGTTCCACCATATTTAGAATGTTCCATGCAATTTTTCATCAAATTCATAAGCGCTTCCATTGTCCACTCCATGTCTCCATAGATTTCAATACACCCATGATCTGGAATATCCACAGAAACATTCTCTTTTCTCAATAGGTCATTCAGATTTTCCGCTGCAAGGTGCAAAGCAGTATAGATATCCATCTGCGAAAATTCCATATGCAAAGTACCGGCATCAATCTTAGAAAGCGTCAACAATGATTCTTCTAATCTGTTTAACCGCTCCAACTGCCTCTCAATCTGCTCTCCATAAGTATTCGGTGTTGTATTCTTCATAAGCTGCAAAGAAAGAAAGGCGGCAGTAATCGGGGTCTTTAATTGATGAGCAATATTTGCCAGATTATCTGCAAAATTCATTTTTGCCTGCACCGCTGCCTCCCTTGTCTGATACAGAGATGTAACCGTCTTATACATTTCATCCTGAAGATGGGAAAATTCATCTTCTTTCGTCTGTATGACTGTTCCGGCAGCACCAACATTGACCTGCTCCAGATAACTCGTCAGTTCCGCTATTCTCATTCGATTGCGCTTATTCAGACGCCATACAGTAAACAGAAATCCACAGATCAACAGAAATATTAAAACTACAGAAAGAATTAAAAAGTTCCACGGAACACCTTCGCAGAATTCATTATTTCGATATCCATACTGCTTCAAAAACTGATTTCCTTTCACTTCCTGCTCTGCCAGCATATGATATTGTTTCAATGCAGAAAGCACCTGCTCCTCTGCTTCCGGATGATTTTCTATGATGATTTCACAAAATTTGGACACATGTTCAAAGGCAGCCCGCCGGTATTCATACTGCCAGAAAACTGTTATGCCAATGATACTGACAACACACACCAGCACTGGCACCAAAACCGTTAGTCTTTGTTTCCTTATCTCTGTCATATGCTCTCCTCCAGTCGATAACCAAAACTGCGAATGGTTTTCAGGCAGGTTGGATTGTGTAATTTCTCCCTCAGGCGCTTCATTGTCACGGTCAATGTATTGTCATTCACATAATTTCCGTTGCTGTCCCATACCTGTTCCAATAACTGTCTTCTGGTTACCGTTTTCCCTTTGTTCTCCATCAGCAGAAGGAGCAACTGATATTCCGGCTGGCTCAACAGGATTTCTTCCTGTTCCAAAAAAACAGACATTTTATCTGTGTCCAGCAAAAGATGATCGCAGAAAAGCCGGGTTTCCTTTGTCTGTCCACTCCGGCGCAGCAATGCCAGAATACGGGAATACAACACTTCCAACTCAAACGGTTTTACCACATAATCATCCGCCCCATCCTGAAATCCCTGAACAATATCTGCTGTTTCTCCCCGAACCGTTAAGTAAAGAATTGGAAGCCTGTTTCCCCATAAGTGGCGAATCCATTTACACAATTCATCCCCATTTCCATCCGGCATATTCCGATCCACCAAAAGTAGTGCCGGACGCTTTCTCAACAACGCCTGTTTCGCATCAGCGATACTATAAAATAAAGAGACTTCCATCTGCCGGATTTTCAGATATGTTTTTACATTCTCTGCGATATCCCAATCATCCTCAACATAATATATTGTAGCCATTGATTTCCTCCTTGATGGCTTTTCTTCCATTCGACTTGATTTATCTCAAGCATCAAGTCCTCATCCACATAATTCAATAGTAATAAGTATACAAATCACAATCGACATTATCCACACCACGATTTCAAATGAGTTATTTAAAAATCTCCATGAAATAAACCATGTAATGCAACAAATGATTGAACCAATTACTGCTATTGCAAGTTTTTTATTATATATCTTTTCTAATCTACTTCCCAACTTCATATCATTATTCATTTTTCCGTCATCTTAATATCCTCCTTAAGCATTTTATCGAGGAAAATTAAAGCTATCACTGATTGCTACCAATGTTAGCAAATCAGGATAGCTTTTTTCATTCTCCCAATTTGAAACTGTTTGTCTTGTTACACGAAATAATTCTGCAAATCCTTCTTGTGTCAGATTATTATCTTTTCTAATTTGTTGTATTGTCTGACCTAATTGCATTTCATTTCCTCCTTTCAGTCTCATTGTGCTAATAGTGTATTAAAATAACAAGCAACTATGGTTTGCTAAACCACTGTTTCAACGCAAATAATCTTTGCACCCTTTATTTCAAGCCATTTTAACGGATAAAATTCTTTAGGTTAAAATCGATGATGGGGTAAACGAAAAAGCAGTTTGGGCATTCCAGTGAACTGCCCCTTCGTTTACACCATTTTCGATTTGGCCTAAAGAATTTATCGAAATTTCTCTAATCTCAATAGTCCCTCTGAATCAGGTTCTTTTATTCCATTTTTATAATCATATCCCACTTTTCTATAAAATGGTGTCCCTGTAATTGACGCAGGTATCTCAATTCTTTTTGCTCTTAAAAAGTATTCGTCCTGTTCAAGAGTTTGAATAATTTTCCTTCCAACTCCCTTACCTTGATATTCAGGCAAAACAAAAATAGTGAACAGACTGCACTCGTCTTCCTTGTTCCAATATGGACCGATTGCTCCGCATCCGATAATTTTATCGTTATCACATACAACATAAAAATGTGTCCACCTTGCTCGTTCCAATATGTTTTGAGGCTGCAGCACTTTTACATCATTTTCAATATAATCTGAAGAATAATCTTTTATATTGGTTGTCCTGAGCGTTGTTGCAATCAGGGTAGAAACTTCTTCCGCATCTTTATTGTGAAATTTCCGTATGTTCATAAGATATCATCCTCCATAACTATTGGTTTCTTTGCTTCTTTGACCCTGTAAGCAGCATAATCTCATACCAATTTTTTTCTCTATAATAAATTTAACATTTCCATTAAATCTTCTTGTTTTGCTTCTCTTACCATTTTTTTATTCTCCTGCAACATTCTTCAATGAGAAATGGCTGAATTAACGGATAGGTCCATTTTTCCGGCATTTCATCCGATATTATGATGCGTTCCATCTCACTATGTAGTTCTCCAGCAAATTTTCTGATCTCTGCATAATACAGCATTCCATATGATTCCTCACCAGATTCATTTACTCTGTTTTTCCCAATAACAGAATAAACACATATTGGCTGAATGTCGAAATCAACTGCTCCCGTTTCTTCTCTCAATTCTCTTTTCGCCGTTTCTAATATAGTTTCTCCAGTTTCTCTGTGACCACCCGGCACTTCATAAGTATTTCTTTCCTTATGCTTGCAAAATACCCATCTTCCATTTGCTTTGGATACAATCACTGCAAATTTCAGAAGGCTATCCTCTGCATTTTCATAAAACTTTACTTCCATACCCACTATACTCTACCTCAGTATTTTACTTTTAATCTCTTCGACAAAATTCAGCCTTTCGCCGAAAGTCCAATTTTTCTTACCCCACCTGCTCCAAGGAAACATATCTTCAGTCCCACCAAACAGAAAACACAGAAACATATCAACCTCTAATCGCTGAAACCCTTTGATTTAGCAGGCTTTCCGGGTGAGCAAGCAAACGGTTTCAACATGACCCGTTCGACACATTTCGACAAGCCCCTTGGCAAAACTTTTTTCATTTTTTCCCGTATTTCCGGGCTTTTTCCGTTCTCTTTTTACCCCTTTTTCGCAAGTTTCGACATTTTATAGAACACAATATATTGTGTTTTCATCGCACATTTTCTCTCAATTTATGCAAGATGTTGTGTCAGAAGCATCACAGTTTCAACATGATCACAAAACGGAAACATATCCACCGGCCGTATCCTCTTCGCCTCATACCCACACTTCACCAAATACTCCAGATCTCTCTTAAGCGTCACCGGATTGCAAGACACATACACAATCTTCTCTGCCCCCAGTTTCACCACCGAAGCCAGGAACTTCTGGTCGCTTCCAGCCCTTGGCGGATCCATGAACACCACGTCTGCCTTCTGCCCCTGCGATGCCATCTTCACCATGAACTCCCCTGCATCGCCCTGACGAAACTCTACATTCGTGATCTTGTTATCCTTGGCATTCATCCTTGCATCCCTTACGGCATCCTTATTCAACTCTACGCCAATCACCTTTTTCACATATTTTGCCGCAACCAGGCCGATCGTTCCGATTCCACAGTAAGCATCTATGACCGTTTCCTTTCCTGTAAGACCTGCGTATTCAATAGCGGTTTGGTATAACCGCTCTGTCTGCACCGGATTCACCTGATAGAACGACTTCGGCGAGATTCTGAATGTGCATCCACACAATCTGTCTTTGATATATCCTTTGCCGTAGATAGGCTTCTCCCACTCTCCCAGAACCATACTAGTCTTCTTATCATTGACATTCAGAATCACTGTGGTAATCTCCGGATGGGCTTTACGCAATGCTTTAACAAAATTATTCTTAGACGGTAGGATGGGTGAACCGAGTACAAGAATCACCATGATCTCTCCTGTCTGGAAACCTCTTCGTACCATCACATGACGCAGAAGCCCATATCCGGTATCCTCATCATACGTCTTTATCTTGAAAGACTTCAGCATCTGTCGGATGGTCCGAATAATTTCCTGACTCTTCTGATCCTCAATCAGGCAGTTTTCCACCGGAATCACATGATGAGTATTCGCTTCGTATATTCCTGAGATAACATTTCCCCGGCGGTCGCGGTCGAACACACTATGCACCTTATTTCGATAGTAATAAGGATTCTCCATCCCTATGATTGGCTCTACTTTACAAAACTTTTTCAGAAGAGTTTCTTCCTGCTTTTGTTTCCTTTTCAACTGTTCCTGATAGGGAATGCCTTGATACTGGCATCCTCCGCACTTTTTTGTAACTGTACATTTCGCTGTCATATTGTTTCCCCTATTTTCCTGAACTTTTCCATGTGATACAGCCTGTCCGCATCTAATTCTTTCTTCCCATCCTTAAAATCATACCCCAGTTTGCGATAGAATTCATATGCCGTGATTGAAGCCGACAGTTCAATTCTCTTCGCTCTCAGGAAATACTCATCCTGCTCCAGAACCTCAATTATTCTTCTTCCGATTCCTAATCCATGCAGTTGAGGCAGCACAAATACAGTCATAAGATAACTTTCCTCCAGACTGCCGTTAAAACTGGAGATTGAGCCGCAAGCCGCAATCTTCTCTTCGTTTAACGCGACATACATATGCACATTCTGTGCCGTCTCTTTCACCCACTCGGCATGATGAGACGCGCACAATTCTTCCACCGTCTCTACACCATAATCCTTAATATTTACTTCCCGGAAATTTCTGCACATGAGATTCGAAACCTCCTGTGCATCCGCCTCCCTGAATCTTCGCACCACAAGTTTTATTTCCCGATACATATTTTTCAATCCTCAACAATATATAGTCTGCTATGCTTTAATCGCCCATCTCATCTTCGTTGACCTGGCTCTTGGATTCCTTGCACACTCTTCTGCAGACGGACGAATCACATCTGTCGATATCTCGCGATATCCCCCTGCCTTCTTAAGCTGCTTAAATGATTTCTTCACAAGCCTGTCCTCTCCTGAGTGGAAGGTCAATATCGCCACTCTGCCATTTGGCGCAAGTACCTCCGGTAGTTTCTCCAGGAAAGCATATAACACTTCAAACTCGCTGTTCACATCAATCCGAAGTGCCTGAAAAGTCCTCTGGCAAGATTTCTTAACCGCTTCTTTTCTCTCCGCTGCCGGAATAAAACGAAGCGCTTCTTCAATCACATCCTTCAACTGAGTCGTCGTCTCGATCTTCTCTCCTCGTTTTAACCGCAGCATCACTTCTCTCGCAATCTCTTCCGCATAAGGCTCATCAGAATTCTCGATCAGCATTCCCTGAAGTTCTTCCTGTGTAATCTCCCTTAATCTTTCTGCGGCGCTGGTCCCCTTCTCCGGATTCATCCGAAGATCAAGCGGGCCTTCTGCTTTATAGGTAAAGCCCCGTTCAGGATTGTCAATCTGCATTGAGGAAACTCCCAGATCTGCCAGCACAAAGTCGAACTTCTTTCCCGTTTCCTCAGAAACCAGATCAATATCCTCAAAGTTCTGCAGTCGAACCGTCAGAATCTCTTCCCCATATCCTTTCTGTCTCAGCCGTTCCTTTGTCTTAGCAGACTCAATTGGATCCACATCAAGCCCGTAGATGTGCCCCTGCCCCTCCAAGCATTTTAACATCTCAAGCGTATGTCCTCCATATCCAAGTGTTGCATCTAATCCTATCTGTCCCGGCTTAATCTGAAGGAAATCCAGAATCTCCTTCACACAGATGGAGATATGCATCCCCGCCGGAGTGCTTCCTTTCTGAATCACCTTCGAAATCGTATCCGCATATTTCTCTGGCTGATGCTCCTTATATTTCTCTTTATAACTCTTCGGATGTGTGCCGGAATACCGCACACGCCGCTTATGCTCCTTCTTCTCCTGCTCCATGAATATCCTCCTTTTCTCCAGGGGGGGACGGGGGTTTTTTCAATTTCCCCCGTCCCCAATTCGATTTGCCCTGTCCCTTTTTGCTTTTCTACACTCGCTCCTGATTTTTCTCCAACATTCTAAATATATTCGCCAAGACAACAACCGCCGCAATTGCCAGCACTACCTCTGCCACGAACTGTGCATATGCAAGTCCATACAATGGGAACAGGCGATTCAATACGTACAATGCCGGAATCTCCAGGATTACCTTACGCATAATTGCGAAGAGCAATGCCTCCCTGCCTTTGCCAAGTGCCTGAAATACCCCCACTGCAAGGAAATCTATGCACAAGAATGGCAGTCCCAAACAGAATCCCCGAAGGAATCTGGTCCCATAAGCCACAATCGCTTCATTGTCCATGAATGCGCTTGTAAGTGCTCCTGACATGCAATAGTATCCGATTGCAACCACAATCATAAAACCGACTGCCACTTTTGTGGCAAATGTAGTCGTCTCTTTCATTCGTTTATAATTGCCACTGGCATAATTGTAACTGATCAGCGGCATGATTCCCTGTGACAGCCCAAGCGCTACGTATAGCGGCACCATATTGATCTTCTGCGTAATTCCCATCGCCGCCACAGCATCTGCTCCGTACACAGATGTGAAGTTGTTCAGAATTGTCATCCCTGTTACGTTCAATAGATTCTGAATCGAAGCCGGAATCCCTACGCCGCATACTCCAAGTACAACCTCTGTCTTCAATGCCAGTTTCTTTGGATTCACACATACGTAAGTGTTCTTTCGCCTTACAAATAATAGCACGAAGAAATAAATACATGCCACACAGTTTGAAAGAAATGTTGCCAATCCGGCACCTTCTGCTCCCAGATTCAATCCCCAAGGCAGAATAAAGATCGGATCAAGCAGGATGTTCAGCAGACATCCGCTCATTGTCCCGATGCTTGCATGTAAGGAATTCCCCTCAGAACGCACCATATATGCCAGGACAACATTCAGGATTGCCGGCGTTGCACCGCAATTCACCGTCCACCTCATATATGCCCCGGTTGCGGCAGCCGTTCCGGCATCTGCCCCCAGAAGAACCAGAAGCGGCTGTGCAAAAAGTGTACATAGTATTGAGAATAATACTCCACAGAACAGCGCCGAATAGAAGCCGAACGCCGAACTGCGCTTAACCGTATCATAGTCTTTTCTCCCCAAAGCACGGCTCATCATACTGGAACTTCCCACGCCAAAGAGATTGTTCACCGCATTGAATGCCAGCAATACCGGCGCCGCCAGAGTCACCGCCGCATTCTGCACCGGATCATTCACCATTCCGACAAAATATGTGTCTGCCAGATTGTAGATGACCATCACCAGGGAACTAATGATGGTCGGAATCGCCAGTTTTGCTACCGCCTTAGGTATTGGCATATATTCGAACAGTTCCACCTTCTGCTTATCTTCCATATCTGTCCTTCTTTCTCTGATTCATCATCCAAATATTACTTTTCCAAAACTACTGATTTAAAATTGCTTATCTAAGACTATTTATTATTGTAACATTGTTTCTATCCCTTGCAAAACATATTCTCTGATTTATTTTACAGATTTATTTTTCAATTTACATCCGACACTTTCTACTATATACTAAATATATTCGACACAAAACACTTTTCAAAAAATATGAGGATTATAATTATGACATTATTTCATTTTGTATACAACCTGTTATGGGGCGATCTTATAACGATTCCACTCCCTGGCGGAAGTTCCGTCGGACTCTCATTACTGGTACTTATATTAATACCAGCCGGAATCTACTTTACCATCCGCACCCATTTTCTTCCCTTTCGACTCTTTCCTGAAATGCTAAGAGTTGTCGTTGAAAAGAAAACCAATTCGCAGAAAGGCTCCATCTCAGGCGTACAGGCATTGATCATCTCAACCGCAACAAGAGTCGGTATGGGTAACTTAGTCGGCGTTGTGGCTGCCATCTCCGCCGGCGGCGCAGGCGCTGTCTTCTGGATGTGGTTTACCGCTTTACTCGGGTCTTCCACTGCATTTGTCGAGGCAACCCTGGCACAGTTATATAAAGAAAAAGATCCGCTCTACGGCGGATACCGAGGCGGTCCTGCATACTATATCCATCACTTCTTTATAAAGAAAGATAGCAAACGGAATCATTCGGTCATTGCAGTTTTATTTGCAATCTCCGGGCTCATCTGCTGGTGTGGCATCAGCCAGGTAATCGGAAATTCTGTTTCTTCTGCATTTGAAAATGCATTCCAGATTCCTCCGATCTATACAACTGCGATTCTGGTACTGATCGCCGCAGTCATTGTACTACGTAAAAATGCTACCGTGAAGGTTCTGGATATTATTGTTCCGATTATGGCAGGATGCTATTTTCTGATCACGATATTCATCATTATCAAAAATATCGGACAATTGCCTTCGGTCTTCCAACAGATATTTGCAGAAGCATTCGGGCTGAGACAGGCAGTAGCTGGAGGCTTCGGCGCAGTTCTTATGAACGGTGCCAAACGCGGACTCTTCTCCAATGAGGCCGGTTCCGGTTCTGCTCCATGTGCAGCCGCGGCTGCCGATATCAGCCATCCTGCGAAAGAAGGACTTCTGCAGGCATTTGGAGTATTCATTGATACCATTGTCATCTGTAGTTGTTCCGCAATGATTATGCTGCTGACGCCAGCCAACCTCACACAAGGCTTAGTTGGCATGGATCTTCTGCAGGAATCCATGCATTATCACCTGGGAGACTTCGGAGTGATCTTTATTGCTGCTACACTTTGGCTGTTCAGTTTCTCCACATTCATCGGTATTCTGTTCTATGCGCGTCCGAATGTGGCATATCTGTTCGGGGACAACTGGCTGTCACAGACCCTGTACAAACTTCTCGCGCTGGTGATGCTCTTCATCGGAGGTTTGGCGGCTTATACGTTCGTCTGGGATCTGGGCGATATCGGTATCGGGTTGATGACAATCTTCAATATGATCGTCCTGATTCCAATGTCACGGCAGGCAATCCAGTCTCTGAACGATTATGAAAAGAATACGATCGAATAATAAACAACTCTTGACATTCGTATGACAGAAATGTTATAGTTAACTTCGCTAAAACCTGATGTGGATTTTTCTAGAGCAATCTACTTTTCGCCACACAACTATTTTCGAATAGTTGTGTGGTTTTTTTGTACGTTATCTTAATTACGAAAGGGGTCTTTAGACATGGAACAAACATTTATGAAAGAACGTCCAATATTACCACTGATGCTGTCAATGTCGCTGCCAATGGTACTTTCGATGCTTGTAAATTCGCTTTATAATATCGTTGACAGTTTCTTTGTAGCGCAGATCAGCGAGAATGCTATGACTGCTCTTTCTCTGGTATACCCTGTCCAGAACTTTATCAATGCCATTGCCATCGGCTTCGCAGTCGGCATTAACGCAGTCATTGCACTGAATCTGGGCGCACAGAATCAAGAGAGAGCAGATGCTGCTGCCACCCAAGGGCTATTGCTGAACACCCTGCACGGTATCATCATGACCATCATCAGTATCGCCGCGATTCCTCATTTCCTTCACATGTTTACTTCCGATTCGGAGGTAATTGAACTTGGGATTAAGTATTCCCGCATTGCATTCGGGTTCGCTGCCATCATCGCAATCGAACTTTGTTTTGAAAAAATATTCCAGGCGGCAGGAAGAATGACGGCAACCATGATCGCCATGCTAAGTGGAAGCATCGCCAATATCATACTAGATCCCATCTTAATCTTCGGGCTTGGTCCGGCGCCAAAACTAGGGATAGAGGGAGCCGCTATCGCTACAGGCGCAGGTCAGATAGTAACACTGATCATTTTCCTTGCGATCTATTATTCGCAAGCGATTCCTGTCCGCGTGCGTTCCAAATATCTGGCACTTGACAAGGGACTCTGTAAGAAATTATATTCCGTCGGCATCCCGGCAACATTGAATCTGGCTCTCCCCTCCCTGCTAGTGTCTTCTCTCAATGCCATATTAGCCACCTATTCACAGGCATATGTAGTTGTACTAGGTGTCTATTACAAATTGCAGACATTCCTCTACCTGCCTGCCAACGGTATTGTTCAGGGAATGCGTCCGATTATCGGCTATAATTATGGGGCAAAAGAGACAAAGAGAGTGAAGAAAATCTATCTGACAGCCCTTCTCTTAAGCACTTCGATCATGCTTTCGGGAACTGTCTTATGCCTTGCGATACCAGGACAGTTAATTGGGTTATTTACTACGAATACACAGACAATCGAAGCCGGGACAACTGCACTTCGGATGATCAGTGCCGGATTTATCGTATCGGCAGTCTCCGTCACATCCGCCGGCGCCTTAGAAGGACTTGGAATGGGGACTCCGTCTCTAATGATATCCCTGTTCCGGTATGTAGTGGTTATTATTCCATGTGCTTTTATGTTAAGCCGCTTGATTGGGGTAACAGGCGTATGGAATGCTTTTTGGATTGCAGAACTTATCACTGCAGTTATTGCATATTTTATCTATAAAAATGCTCTATCCGCTAACTGCGGATAGAGCAAAACACCTCTTCTTCGATGGAACAGTACCTAAAAACGATTCCGATTTATTCAAATGACTGCTCAGTACGATTGATAATCTCATCCTGAAGCGGTTTATCCAGGTTACGGAAGAAATCACTGTATCCTGCTACACGAACGATCAGATCCTTATAATCCTCCGGATGATTCTGAGCATCAATCAGTGTCTGCTTATCAATAACGTTGAACTGAATATGATGTCCATCCATAGAGAAATAGGAACGAACCAGACTAGCCATATTCTCAAGACCTTCCTCGCCTGCAACAACGTTCGGTGTAAACTTCTGATTCAAAAGTGTTCCGGCTGTTGCAAGATGATCCATCTTCGCACAGGATTTGATTACTGCCGTAGGTCCGTTTGTATCAGCAGATTTCTCCGGAGAGATACCTTCGGATACTGGTTTATGTGCTTTTCTTCCATTCGGTGTTGCAAGGATAACGTCACCAAAGTATACATGACAGGTGGTAGGAAGCATATCCACACCGTATTTACCACCCTTCATATTCGGACGGCCTGTGATCGTACTTCTGTAAAGTTCGAATACATCCTGCATAATATCATCAGCGTAGTCATCATCATTACCGTATTTTGGAGTCTTGTCATGAACCATATGATAGATTGCATCATATCCTTCAAAGTCATGCTCCATAGCCTCGATCAATTCTTCCATTGTGAAGTTTTTCTTATCATATACATTGTATTTAACAGCAGCAAGACAGTCAGTAATGGTACCGATACCAACACCCTGGATGTAGTTTGTATTGTATCTTGCGCCGCCTGCATTGTAGTCTTTTGCATTAGAGATACAGTCGTTCGTTACAACAGAAAGGCATGGTGCCGGCATCTCCTGCGCATACAACTGCTCGATTACGTTATTACCACGAATCTTAATATTCACAATATGCTCAAGCTGTTTCTTGAATGCTTCCCAGAGTTCATCATATGTCTTGAAGTCTTTCGCATAGCCAAGTTTCAGTCCGATCTGTTTTCCTGAATACTGATCGAATCCATTGAACAGTGTCAACTGGAATACCTTAGGAATATTCAGATATCCTGTAAGGATATAAGCTTCGCTTCCCCATGCTCCCGTCTCTACACATCCGGAAGAACCGCCGCGTCTTGCATCCTCAAGTTTCTTACCAGCATTGATCAGTTCCATGATCTGCGCCTCTGTATTATAGAATGCAGGCTGTCCCCAACCCTTTCTGGAAATCTCGCAAGCTCTCTTTAAGAACTTAACCGGTGTCTTCTTACTGATCGTTACATTGGAGTTCGGCTGAACAAGTTTCATCTCATCCATACAATCCAAGATCAGGTAACTTACGTTATTAACACCGTTACGTCCGTCTGGTGTAACTCCACCTGTGTTAATATTTGCAAAGTCTGTATATGTGGCACTTTCCTTTAATGTAATACCAACTTTAACTGGTGCTGGCTGATTATAGAATTTCACCCACAGACACTCAAGAAGTTCAAGTGCCTTCTCATCATCAAGGATACCAGCCTCTACATCTCTCTCATAATATGGATTCAGATGCTGGTCAAGTCTTCCCGGGCTGAATGCATCCCAAGGATTCAACTCTGTTGTAACAGCAAGATGTGTAAACCAGTATAACTGGATTGCCTGCCAGTATGTCTGTGGCTTATGAGCCGGAACAACCTCAAGGTTCGCAGCAATCTGAAGAAGTTCTGCTTTTCTTACTTCATTCTCTTCCTTCTCTGCCATCTCAAGAGCAAGTTTATGATAACGCTCTCCAAGGATACATACGGCATCACAGGAAATAGCCATCGCTTTTAATTCTTCGCATTTATTTACCGCTTCCGGATCATTGATATAATCCAGTTCATCCATTGTCTTCTGAATCTTCTCTTTGTAATCTAAATATCCCGTTGTGAATACCTGCTCACCGCCACATGTATGTCCCGGGCCTCTCTGCTCCATAAACTCAGTAAACATACCTGCACTATAGCATTCGTGCCATTCCGGAGTCATTCTTGCAAGAATCTTTTCTCTCATGCTTCTTCCTGACCAGTATGGGATAATCTCTTCAGCCTGAAGTTTTCTGTCTTCTTCCGTTGTCTTAAAGGATACGAGTTCACGTTCACTCATAACTACCATATCCTCAACGCTGTGGCAGCAAAGTTCCGGAAATGTTGGAGATGCCTGTGGATCTTTACCTTTTTCACCAACAATCAGTTCTCCATCTCCCAGATACAGAGTCTTCTTAGAGAAATACTCCTTAAGAACCATCGCTCTCATAACCGGAATTGAGTACTTGCCATCATTCTCTTTGTAGAAATCAGTCTCAATCTTTGCTCTCTCAAGATCAATATGAACAGGTGTCGTCACACTGAGTTCTCGGAGTTTCTGAATTCTTTCATTCATACCACGTAATTTCGCCATGTTTTTAGCCTCCTATTTTTGTGTTCTGGAATCCGGCATCTACAAAGAGCTGGACGAAACTTTCCATCTCTTCTTTATCCGGTGCATGTAAATCTGTTCCCTTATATTCCATATCCAACTTCGGATACTTGCTGCTTCCGGTGTCATGATACGGCAGCAAATTAACCTGAGGTGGATGAATATCATGTTCTTTCAGAAACGCGATCGTTTCTCTCATATTCTTCTCATTACCATTTACTTCTTTAATCGTCGGAATTCTGATGTAGATTCTTGCTCCATCCTGAGCCAAACGGACCAGATTCTCAAGAATCAACTTATTGTCCACTCCTATGTATTTCTTATGAAGTTCCGGGTCCATAACCTTCACATCGTAAAGAAATGTATTGACATATGGAAGAATCGCCTGGAACTTCTCATATGGTACATACCCGCATGTATCAATCGTAAGCGTTACATCCTGACGTTTTAGTTCCTTCGCGATTGCCAGAATATAATCCGTGTCCATCGCCATGACCTCTCCTCCGGAAAGTGTCACTCCTCCGCCGGAATCCTCATAGAAGATCTGGTCTTTCATGAGTTCCTTCACAAGTTCCTTCACCGTATACTCACGACCGACGATCTCACGTATTCCAGCCGGACAGAAGTTCTCGCATTTGCCACATAATGTACATACTTCTTTATCCAGCACCGGTCTTCCATCTTTCATCGTAAGTGCCTGGCTCGGACAGACCTTAACACAGGTTCCACAGCCCGCACATTTCCCCGCATCAAACTGTATCTCCCTTTCAAATCTCTGTGTCTCCGGATTGTGACACCATTCGCATCTCAAAGGACACCCTTTAAAAAATACCGATGTACGAATCCCATCACCGTCATGGATAGAAAACTTCTGTATGTTCGTAATATTCTTCATTACGTTTTCCTTTCATGCAAAATTGATTATACTCATTCGAGCATCCCTTTTTCCCACTTTTTAATCATGTTTTAGACTAAAGTTTAAACTATAGTATAAATGTATCATAGTGTTATTATTTTGTCAATAAATTATGCCTATAATGATGTTAGAATAACATTAGAATAACGATTAGAATATCTGTTAGAATATCTGAATTACATTATTTGCCTGTACATAGTATTTGTGATATAATTATCGAGGAAATATTTAATTAAGATTCAGGATAATGAGAACAATTATCATATAACACTGAATAGCAGAATTAAGTTTGGAGGTATTAGATGGTTCAGAAAAAAGCAACCAAAACTACAACTAAGAAAGAGACCCCATTAGAAAAAAGCACAACAAAGGCAGCAGAGGTAACAATGACGCAGACCAATGCCGAGGCTGCCAAAGAAGCAAAGGCAACAAAGGCAAAGACAAAAACTGCAACAAAAACCAGAGCTGCAAAACCAAAAACTGAGACTGCTAAGAAAACTGCAGCCGAAGAAGCAACAACTGAAGAAACAAAAACAACAACTGTCAAAAAAACCAAAACTGAAAAGCCAAAGGCTAAAACGACAAAAGCAAAAACTGCAAAAACTGCAACTGCCAAAAAGACAACAAAAAGGGCAGTTAAAACCACAGCCGCTAAAGACATCAAAGCCGAAGAACCAAAGGTCGAAACTGCCAAAGAAGTTAAAGCAGAAGAATCTAAGGTTGAAACTGCCAAAGAAGTTAAGACAGAAGAATCTAAGGTTGAAACTACCAAAGAAGTTAAGGTCGAAGAACCTAAGGTTGAAACTGCCAAAGAAGTTAAGGCAGAAGAATCTAAGGTTGAGACTGTCGAAGAAGTTAAGGCAGAATCCAAGACCGAAGAAGATACGCCAGACGTTTTAGAGGAACCAAACGTCGAAATATACACAACTCCTAGAAGAAGCATCGCATTCATAGGATCAGAATGCTATCCGTTCGTAAAGACCGGAGGGCTGGGCGACGTTATGTACGCTCTTCCGAAAGCACTGGCAAAACAGAATTGCGATGTTAAAGTAATCCTTCCTCGCTACAAATGCATTCCCTGGAAATATCAGGAGAAGATGGAATACAGAGGATCTTTCGAGATGGATCTTTGTGCCGACGGCAGATCATTCTATGTAGGAATTATGGAATATGTATGGGATGGTGTTGTATATGACTTCATTGATAATGAAGAATTCTTCAGCAGCGGCAATCCATACACCAATCTTATTGATGATATTCCGAAATACTGCTACTTTGCAAAAGCCGCATTAGCTGCACTGAATTATCTGAACTGGATTCCGGATATCATTCATTGCCATGACTGGCAGGCAGCCTTAGTTCCTGTATATCTCAGAACTTTGTTCGAGGATACAAAACTGGCTTCCGCAAAGACAATCCTCACCATCCACAATCTGAGATTCCAGGGAATCTACAATATCCCGACAATCCGGTATTGGTCAGGATTGCCCGATTATGTATTCAATAAGGATGCATTAAAAGAAGGCTACGAAGATGCGAATATGTTAAAAGGCGGATTGACATACTCCAATATCATTACTACAGTAAGCAACACCTATGCTGGAGAGATTCAGACGGAATACTATGGTGAAAAACTGGATGCCCACTTAAGATATCATTCCAGAAAATTAAGAGGTATTGTAAATGGTATTGACTATGATATCTGGAATACCAGCACAGATTCCAGGTTATATGCGAATTATGACATCACCAATGTGTTAGATCAGAAAAAGAAAAACAAACTCAACTTGCAGAAAGAATTGGGACTGGTTCAGGATGATCAGAAATTTGTGATCGGATTAATCTCCAGATTGACTAATCAGAAGGGATTAGATCTGGTTAATTCCATTATTCCTCAAGTTATTGATGGACATACACAGATTGTCGTACTCGGTACCGGCGATCCTATTTACGAAGATTCTTTCAGATATTATGAGAATGCCTATAAGGGAAATGTATGCTCGAACATCATGTATGACGAGACAAGAGCCCATAAGATCTACGCAGGTGCAGATGCATTACTGGTACCTTCACAGTTCGAGCCTTGTGGATTAACACAGTTAATCGCTATGCATTACGGTACAATACCGATCGTTCGCGAAACCGGCGGTTTGAAAGATACTGTAGAGCCATATAATATGTATTTTAATACCGGAAATGGTTTTACTTTTGATTATTATGATGCCGGCTTATTATTGGATGCGATCAACAGAGCGAAGACATTGTATTTCACAGATCGCTGGAAATGGGACGAGATGGTTCAGAGAGATATGGATAAGAACTTCTCTTGGGATAATTCTGCAAAGCAGTACAAGGATCTGTATTTGGAATTAACCTGGTAATATTCTTCCTTGTATCTCTCCCGGAACATGTTGATACAAGATTACCATCTGTCCTGCATTGTTAAACGGAATCGGCAAACTTGCCGCCAAACCAGCAAACGACCAGAATAATACATTTCTTTCTGGTTACCGATATGTTTTTCTACCGTAAAACAAAAAAGCCCGGAGCCGGACGGTTTTCACCGTGCCGTACTCCGGGTCGTATTATTTCACTTTATGTTAAGAGGTGCCGTTATCCCTCGATGGCAATGTATTTCTTTTCTTCAATCTCCGGCTTTTTCGTCTCTGCCTTCGGAATGCTCAGTTTCAATACTCCGTTCTCATACTTTGCGAGGATGTCTTCCTGTTTCACATCCTCGCCGACATAGAAAGACCGGCTCATGCTGCCCACATAACGCTCCCGACGGACGAATTTGCCTGTTTCCTTTTCCTTCTCATCTTTGTCAAGTCCTTTCGCCGCACTGATTACCAGGTAGCTGTCTTTCAGTTCCAGGGAAAGTTTGTCAATGCCACTTACTTCATTGACAAATGTTTTAACTTGATCAATGGATTTAAGCATTATATTCAACTGTTTCACAACCAATCCTCCAACCACTTCCATTTATTCATTTTTCCAATCCGCATTACCAACTTAATGGTCCACCATTCAAATACTATTAAAAATGAGAGAGCAGACTTCTTCTTTATTTGGCATAGAGCAAATTGCACCTTTCCGGGTTGTAACAATAGATGCGGCAGCATTTGCAAACAATAGCATTTGCTCCAATTGATCCTTTTTCAAATTATCTAACCCATGCTCCAGTATAAAACTAAGAACGCTGGCACAAAACGTATCCCCTGCCCCTGTAGTATCAACAGCATCTTTGCTGAAAAACGGCTGGCCAAAGATTTTTTCATTAGAATAATACGAAATGCTTCCGTTTTTACCTAATGTCACATTAATCAGTTTTGCCTTGGAATGTTCCCTTATTATCTTTACGCCCTGATCGTAATCATTTACTCCAGTGAGCCATTTTATTTCATCGTCAGCAATCTTCAGAATGTCACACTCTCTTATTCCATACCAGATAGCTGCCCTTGCCTGCTCCAAATCAGCCCACAATGGTTTTCTTAAATTCGGGTCAAAAGAAATCCATCTACTCATCTCTTTTGCATAAGTAACAGCAGCCTTTGTCGCTGAAGCGGCTGGTTCGTCTGTCAACGAAAGGGAGCCAAAATGAAAAATACGGCAATGCTCAATCAATTCCTTACAAACATCCTTCTCCTCCAGCATGATGTCAGCCCCTGGTTTTCTATAAAATGAAAAGTCCCTGTCCCCGTCTGCCATTGTATGTACAATCGCAAGCGTAGTATTCGCTCCTTTATCATAAATCAAGCCTTCATCAGAAATGCCGATTCTTTTGATTGTATTCCCAAGCATCTTTCCAAAATAGTCGTCTCCCACCTTCCCAATAAAAGCGGTCTTATAACCCAGACCAGCCAACATTGACAGCACATTACAAGGCGCTCCTCCTGGATTTGCTTCAAATACCGGATTTCCATTGGAACTGCTGCCATTTTGAGTGAAATCAATCAGCAACTCGCCTAACGCAACAACATCATACATGATTTCTCTCTCCCTTTCTTACCTGTATTTCCTGCACAATCTTATTATATGTTTTCTTATTTAAACGATAGAAATACAAGACTATAGCCGTTACAATCCAAAGTATCCCCGGAACCGTTGTAAACGAATGCTTGATAACTGACAGTACTGCTGCATTCTGCTGCTGGTTTGCAACATATCCGAACATACCCAAAATTCCTGCAAGTATGGAAGTTCCAATCGCCATTCCGATTTTGTTTCCCAGTGAAATAAACGCATACTGAAATCCGTCATTTCTAAGCCCTGTTTTCCATTCGCCATACTCCACACAGTCCGGAACAATCGCATAGATTGCAGTGTTAAAACCTGAAAAGAAAAATTGCGCCAGACAAGAGAACGCATAAAATGGAACAGGGGACTCTCCAACTGTAAAAAAGTACATACTGAACATGCTGATTCCCGTCAACAGTGCAAAAATAGATGCAGACCGACCTTTATTATTTGTAAGCCGAAATACAAACGGAAAACAGGCTGCTCCAATAATGGATGGGAGAATGATAAACATGGAATAGGTGCTGAATAACGCTTTATTTCCCTCCACATAGGTAAAATAGTATAATGCATCCGCATTTCTTCCATAAAGTGTCACACCAAACAGAAACTGTCCTGCAACAGCAATCATATACGGACGATTCTTTATCACAGCTCCTAATTGAACCTTTAAGGACATTTTTTCTTTCTCGGGTACATCCACCACTTCCTTTGTTTTCGCAAAGCAGAAGATATGACATGCCGCAAAAATACATCCATATAAAACAGCGATCAGCAAATATCCCCTTTTATCATTTCCATTACCAAGTGCCGCAATAAGCGGAACCGTCACAATATTAATAATACCAATCGCAATCATTGCGCTGACAGATCGAAATGTATTGATTTTAGCGCGTTCCTCTATATTTTGTGTCATTGCTCCGCACAGCGTGCCATAAGGAATATTCACACAAGTATAGCCTAAAACAAGAATACAATAAGTAATTGCCATATAGATAATCTTGGCAGTAGATGACCAATCCGGATGTGCCCAAAATGTCATAATCAATACGATTGCTGTCAATGGTGCCGCAATCAGCAGCCACGGCCTGTATCTCCCCCATTTTGTATGCGTTTTATCACTTAACCCACCAATAACCGGATCATTAATCGCATCCCAAAATCGTGAGAATAACATCAAGCCTGCTACGGCTCCCATACTAATCCCAAAAACGTCTGTATAAAAAATCATCAGGAAATTTCCTACAAACATCCAACTGAAATTACATCCTACATCACCCATACCGTATGCAATCTTACTAATCAACGGCACTTTTACGTTTGTATCTTTCTGATCCATTACAATCCCCCTTTACCACTTATAAATACTGGCTGAACTCTACTTTTTCCTTGTTGGGACCGGTAATTGTAAAAAATCTTACCCCTCGTTCCCAGAATGGAAGAAACTGGATTCCCTTTTCCAAAATTGAAAATCCTTTTTCCGTTGCCAATTTATATACCTCTTCAATATCTGTAACATTCAGCGCAATATGATCCAACGCACCATTTTCCAGCACTGCATGTTTATTTTCATAAGTCTCAATTACCGTATGATCCAGCTTTAAGAAAGAAACCTTCTCATCTGCTTTCTGGTTCACAGTTTCAAAAACAACTTGAAATCCAAGCAATTCATAAAAATCCTTTGTTTTTTCAATGTTATTTGTGGGGATTCCTATGTGCTGTAATCCGGTAATATACTTTTTAAAATCGTTTTCCATTTTTATTCATTTTTTCAGGCACACACCAAATGCACTCACGCAGGTGCCATGTCAACCTTTCCTGCTTTTGATTCTTCTCTTATTCTGCAATACGGATAACAGCCTTCACAATATCAGCTTTATTATTCACACTGTAATCCATTGCTTTCTGTGCCTCATCCAGTTCAAACACATCCGTTACAATTCCCTTCAGGTTTACCTTTCCTGCCGCAACCGCATCAATTGCCATCGGATAAATATGACGATACCGGAATACAGTCTTAAAGGTCAGCTCTTTATCCAGCACAAGGCTCATGGGAAGCGTCATCTCACCGCTCTTGCTATATCCTACAAGAACGATATTAGAGCCTTTTTTAGCCATATGAATAGCCTGCCTTGTTGTAATTTCTGTACCTGCTGTCTCAATTACCAGATCCATACCAGTTCCATCTGTCAGCTCCTTTACCCGTTCCAGGACATCCTCCTTTGCTCCATTGATAACTCCGGTTGCCCCCAGTTCCAGCGCTTTCTCAAGGCGTTTTTCCATAATATCCACCACATATACCTCCGATACTCCTCTGGCTTTCAGCGCCATCATGGAAACAAGACCAATGCAGCCTGCACCCATGACAACAGCCCTCTGTCCCAGATGTGCATCTCCCTGGATTGCCGCATGGAATCCCACTGCCAAAGGTTCGATCAAAGCTCCTTCCAATGTACTTACATTGTCCGGCAGTTTGAAGCACAGATCTGCTTCGTGCGCAACGTATTCCTGAAATACGCCATCTACAGGAGGCGTTGCAAAGAACACCACGTCCGGACACAGATTGTAGCGCCCTGTTTTGCAAAATTCACAATGGCCGCAAGTCTTTCCTGGCTCCAGAGCAACTCTGTCTCCGACTTTCAGATGTTTTACATTCTTTCCGACTTCAACAACCGTTCCTCCCGGTTCATGTCCCAGTACAAAGGGCGGCTCCACTACATAATCCCCGATCGCCCCTGTTTCATAATAGTGCAGGTCACTTCCGCAGATGCCCACGTATTCTAATTTTACCAGCACCTCATCATCCTTTGCTTTTGGAATGTCCCGTTCCTCAAAACCCATCTTCCCGATTCCCAGCATTACAGCAACTTTCATTTTTCCTTCCATTGTTTTCTCTCCTTTTTTATTTACTTTTATTTATACTTTATTAAATAGTTTTATTATGTTTCTTATTTTATATTTTCTCTCCAATTTTGTCAATACACTCCTAATAATCAAGTATCATTTCGTCATTATATTCAAAAACACATCTT